>JAQGKA010000500.1 GCA_028290355.1 Tardiphaga sp.
CCGCCGCGGCGGGCAATGCGCAGGCCCGCGATCTCGTCAGCTACTTTGTCGGCCAGGGCGTCGGCCTGATTGACAGCGTCAAATCCGCAGGCGCAGTTGTGCAGGAGTTCAAGGAAGATTTTGCGGAAGCGGTCGCGCATCTCGATGCGCTGGTTTCCGAATAAAGGCAAAAGCAAAAACAATGGCAACGTTAGTACAATCCGAAGACCGCATTCCCGTCATCGTCGGCGTCGGCGAATTCTCCGATCATCCGAGCGAACTCACCGCCGGCCTGGAGCCGCTGGCGCTGATGGTCGAGGCGCTGAAGCGGGCCGAACAGGATGCCGGCGGCAAGCTGCTGCACGACATCGATTCGCTCGACATCGTCAATTTCCTCAGCTGGCGCTATCACGATCCCGCCAAACAGCTGAGCGATAAGCTCGGCATCGCGCCGAAGCACGCCTATTACGGCCCGGTCGGCGGTGAGAGCCCGATCCGCTATATTCACGAGGCCGCGCAGCGTATCGCTCGCGGCGAAGCCAGCGTCGCCGCGATCTGCGGCGCCGAGGCGCAATCGACCGCGACCAAGGCCGAACGCGCCGGCGTCACGCTGCCGTGGACGCCGTTCGCCAAGGACGCGCCGGAGCCGTTGCGCGGTGCCAACTACCAGAAGCCGATGGCGACCACGCTGGGCGTCGCAAAACCGGTCACGGTGTATCCGTTCTATGAGGCCGCTTCCGCCGCGCATTGGGGCCAGACCCCGCGCGACGCGCACCAGGAATCCGGCGAGTTGTGGTCGCGCTACGCCGGCGTCGCCGCGCAAAATCCCGAGGCCTGGTTGAAGCGCAGCTATACGCCGGAGGCGATCACTCAGCCTTCGCCGGACAACCGGCTGATCGCCTGGCCATATACCAAGCTGATGGTGGCCAATCCGATGGTGAACCAGAGCGCGGCGATTCTGGTGACGAGTCTGGCCAAGGCGCGCGCCGCCGGCGTCCCGGAAGACCGCATGGTGCATATCTGGGGCGGCGCCTCGGCGGAAGAACCGCGCGATTATCTCGACCGCGACCAGTATGTCGAAAGCCACGCCCAGAACGCGGTGTTGAAGGCGGCAATGGATCTGGTCGATGGCGACAGCAAGGCGTTCGACGCCATCGAACTATACAGCTGCTTTCCCTGCGTACCGAAGATGGCGCGGCGTACGTTGGGCCTCGGCGCCGACGTGCAGCCGACGGTGACCGGCGGCCTGACCTTCTTCGGCGCGCCGCTCAACGACTACATGGCCCATGCCGCTTGCGCGATGGTGCGCAAACTGCGTGCAGGGGCCAAGGTCGGGCTGCTGTATGGCCAGGGCGGATTCGTCACCAAGCATCATGCGCTGGTGATATCGCGCGAAGCGCCAAAGTCCGCGCTCTCGCAGGAGACCAATGTGCAGGCGGAGGCCGATCGCAATCGCAAGCCGGTGCCGAAATTCGTCACCGAAGCCTCAGGCGACGGCACTGTGGAAAGCTTTACGGTGATCTATGGCCGCAATGGCGACGCCGAGCACGGCGTGGTGATCCTGCGCACGACGGACAATGCCCGTGCGCTGGCTCGTGTACCAGCGCAGGACACGGCGACGCTGGCGCATCTGATGGACCTGGACCGTACGCCGGTGGGAACGTCAGGCGCGATCAGCACGGCAGCGGATGGCGTGCTGGAGTGGCGCCACGCGTAGCAGTGCCCTTCTTTTCCCTCCCCCTTGCGGGGAGGGTGGCACGTTGCGAGCGAAGCGAGCAAACGTGACGGGTGGGGGTGCAACATGGGATGCCGTACTTGTGGACCCCCACCCCGACCTCCGCCTTCGGCGATGCTCCGCATCGCCGGGCTCGGTCGACCCTCCCCGCAAGGGGGAGGGATCACGCAAGCGCCGCCGCGCAAACTCAAATCAGCCCTTCACATCCTGCTTTTCCGACGCCGTCGTCGGCTTGTTGACCTTCGCGCTGCCGCCGGTGACGCGGACCTGGTCGCCGTCGGCGAGGCCGTCGGGCGGCGCGGTGACGATGCGGTCGTCGGGGGTGACGCCGGAGGCGAGTTCGATGTCGCGGCCGAGGTCGCGAGCAATGGTCACGGTCTTGAACAGGACCTTGTCATCCGGGCCGACGGTGGCGACACGCAGGCCGTTCTGGTTGAAAATGAGCGCGCTGGCGGGGATATGCAGCGGCACCGCGTCGCGGGCGAGGCTCATCTTCACATTGGCATAGCCGCCCGGCAGCAGCTCACCCTTGGCATTGTCGAGCGCGAGCTGCATCCGCGTGGTGCCCGACGCCACGTCGACCGACTGCGACGAGGCTTCGACCGTGGCCGGGAAGGTCCGGTTCGGATAGTCCGGCACGGTAATGATGGCCTTGGCGCCGACCTTGATGGCCGGCACGTAGCTCTGCGGCACATCGACATAGACGCGCAGCTTCTTGATGTCGGAGACCACGAACATCGCCGGGCCGGTGCCGGTGCCGCCCGAGATCAGCGCGCCGACGTCGGTGTTGCGCTGGGTGATGACGCCGTCGAACGGCACGGTGATCTTCTTGTAGCCGGCCAGCGCTTCCAGCCGCTCCACATTGGCCTGGCCGGAATTGACCGCGGCCTTCTTGTTGGCGAGGTCGGCGGTACGTTCGTCGATTTCCTGCATCGAGACGAAGTTGGACGCGATCAGCGAGCGGCGGCGAGTCAGCGTGGCTTCCGACAGCTTGGCGCTGGACTGCTGGCTGGCGAGGTCGGCGCGAGCCTGCAGCAACTGCTGGTCGAGGTCGGGCGCCTCGATCTCGGCGATCACTTGCCCCGATTTGACCTGGGCGCCGATGTCGGCGCTCCAGCTCTTCAAGTAACCGCTGACGCGGGCGAAGATCGGCGCGCGGTAATAGGCCTCGAGCCGGCCCGGCAGATCGAGGGTGGCGTTGAGCACGCGGGCATCGGGCGGCGCCACTGCGACGGTCGGGATCGCCTGGTTGTCGGTCCAGGTTTTCAAATCCTCATCGGTCTTGGCGCGCGCCATGATGCCGGTGACGACGATCGCCCCGGCGGCGCAGAGGCCGACGATCCCGACGAGGCCAAGCTTGCGGCGGGACACCGGCGGTTGCTGATCAGTGGGCATGCACACTCTCCGAGGGGCCGGCGCTGGGCGCGGGCTGCTGCTTCTTATGGACCATGCTGAAGACCACCGGCACGAACATCAGCGTGGCAATCGTAGCAAAAATCAGGCCGCCGATCACGGCGCGGCCGAGCGGCGCGTTCTGCTCGCCGCCCTCGCCCAGCCCCAGCGCCATCGGCGCCATGCCGATGATCATCGCCAGCGCCGTCATCAGCACCGGGCGGAAGCGGACGAAACCGGCCTCCGACGCCGCCGCGATGGGGTCACCAAGGATGGCATAGCGTTCGCGAGCAAAAGAGATCACCAGCACGCTGTTGGCGGTGGCGACGCCCATACACATGATGGCCCCCGTCAAAGCCGGCACCGAGAGCGTGGTCTGGGTCGTGAACAGCATCCAGACGATGCCGGCGAGCGCCGCCGGCAACGCCGTGATGATCACGAACGGGTCGGACCAGGACTGGAAGTTGACCACGATCAGCAGATAGATCAGCACCACGGCCCCGAGCAGGCCGAACAGCAGGCCGGAGAAGGCCGCGTTCATCGTCTGCACCTGGCCGAGCAGCACGACGTTGCTGCCCTTCGGCACCTCCGCCTTGGTCTCCTCGATCACCTTGTAGATGTCGTTAGCCACCGAGCCAAGATCGCGGCCCTGGGTGGTGGCATAGATCTGCACCAGCGTCTGGATGTCGTATTGCGACACCACGGCGTTCGACGCCGAGCGCTTGATGCTGGCGATGCCGCCGAGGATCGGCGAGTTGGTGGCGTTGACCGCGGTGATCGGCAGGGTCTCCAGCGCGCCCAGCGAATCCATCTTGTATTGCGGTGTCTGCATCACGATCGAATAGGAAATGCCGTTGTCAGGGTTGAGATAGTAGGTCGGCGCCACCTGCGAACTGCCGGCCAGATTGACCACCAGCGAGTTGGTCACGTCGCGCTCGGTGAGGCCGACATATTGCGCGCGGGTGCGGTCGACGTCGATGTTGAAGCCGGGATTGCTGGGCGATTGCTGGATCCGCGCGTCGGCGACGCCGGGAATGCGACGAATCTTGGCCAGCAGTTTGTTGGCATATTCAAAGTTGCCGGCAAGGTTGTTGCCGCGGATTTGCAGGTCGATCGGCGCCGGCGCGCCGAAGTTCAGGATCTGGCTGACGATGTCGGCCGGCAGGAAGGCGAAGCTGACGCCGGGAAACTGCCGCGGCAGCTGCTCGCGCAGAGCCTGGACGTAGTCGGCGGTCGGCTTGTGATCTTCCTTCAGCTTGATGGTAATGTCGCCATCCTGCGGCCCGATCACGCCGGTGTTGTTGTAGGTCAGGTTGATGCCCGACACCGGCATGCCGATGTTGTCGGTCATGGTCTCGATCTGCTCGGGCGGCACGATCTTTCGGATCGCCTTGCTGATATCGGCGAACTGGTTGGCGGTCTCCTCGACGCGGGTGCCGACCTGGGTGCGGACATGCATCAGGATGCTGCCGGCGTCGACCGAGGGGAAGAAGTTGCGGCCGAGGAACGGCACCAGCAGGAACGACACCGCGACGAAGGAGAGAAAGCCGATCACGAACACCGGGCGCCGCGACAGCGCCAGATCGAGCAGGCCGTGATAGCCGCCGCGGAATTTCTCGAACTGCGCCTCGAAGCCGCGCTGGAACCTGACCAGCGGATTGCGCGTCGGGGGGCGCTCGCCTTCGGCATGGTGGACGTGCTTCTGCAGCAGGTAGTTGGCCATGGTCGGCACCAGGGTGCGCGACAGCAGGAACGACCACAGCATCGCGAACATCACCGCTTCGGCCATCGGCACGAACAGGAAGCGCGCAATGCCCGACAGGAAGAACATCGGCACGAACACGATGCAGATGCACAACAGCGAGACGAAGGCCGGCACCACGATCTGGTTGGCGCCGTCCATGATCGCAGGCTCGACGTCCTTGCCGCTCTCGAGGTGGTAATTGATGTTCTCGATGGTCACCGTGGCGTCGTCGACGAGAATGCCGACCGCGAGCGCCAGGCCGCCCAGCGTCATGATGTTGAGGGTCTCGCCGATCATCGACAGCATGATGATGGCGCCGAGAATCGACAGCGGGATCGACACCGCAATGATCAACGTGGAACGCCAGCTGCCGAGGAACAGCAAGATCATGATCGACGTCAGCAGCGCCGCGATGGCGCCTTCCGTCGCCACGCCCGAGATGGCACCGCGCACAAAGCCGGACTGGTCGCCGATGTAATTGATCTTCAGCGCGTCGGGCAATGTGGGCCGGAAGTCGATCACCTTCTGCTTGATGCCGGCGATAATATCCAGCGTGGAAACCGAGCCGGCCTTCAGCACCTGCATCAGCACCGAGCGGCTGCCGTCCACGTGCACGACGTTGGTCTGCGGCGAATTGCCGTCGCGCACGCTGGCCACGTCGCGGACGTAGACCATGGCGCCGTTGACGGTGCGGATCGGCAGGTTGCCGAGCTCATCGATCTTCAGCGGCGAGTTGTTGAGGTTGATGGTGTATTCGAAACCGCCGATCTTCTGGGTGCCGACCGGCGTGATCAGGTTCTGCGCCGCGAGCGCGTTGGCGACGTCCTGGCCGGACAGGCCGAGCGCCTGCAGCGCGCCGGGATTGAGATCGATGGTGACCTGGCGCTGCTTACCGCCGAACGGATAGGGAATCGCGGCACCCGGCACGGTCACCAGCGGCGTGCGCATCTGGTTGAAGGCGATATCCTGCAGTTGCTGCTCGTTGAGGCCCTCGCCAGACACCGCAAGGTTGATGATCGGCACGGTGGATGCCGAATAGTTCAGGATCAGCGGCGGCGTCGCGCCCGGCGGCAGTTGCTTCAGCAGCGTCTGCGAAATCGCCGTCACCTGGGCGTTGGCGGTGCGGATATCGACGTTGGGCTGAAAGAAGATCTTGACGATGCCGAAGCCGGCATAGGAATTGGCGACGATGTGCTCGATGTCATTGACCGTCGTGGTCAGGGTGCGCTCGAACGGGGTGGTAATACGGCCGGCCATCTGGTCCGGCGGCAGGCCGGTATATTGCCAGATCACGCCGATCACGGGGATGCGGATCTCCGGGAAAATGTCGGTCGGCGTGCGCAGCGCGGCCAGCGGTCCGACGATCAGCAGCAGCAGGGCGAGCACGACAAAGGTATAGGGCCGGCTCAGGGCGATGCGCACTAAAGCAATCATCGGACGGGCAATCCTAGCTGCATTGAGGGGTGGGCAATCGCGACGGAGCCGCAATTCACCAGCGCTGATTTACCCGAACTACGGCAAAATAGCCAACGCCCGACGGCTCACGGGTCTTCACTTCCGCGGTATTGTTAATGTTCGCAGCGAGCCGTGGCTTCCACACAACAGTTATATGCTTAAAGCGATGCATATCGCGAGATGAACTATTTGTAATGCGCGTTTTGTGCGCGCCACCCTGCCTATTCGGGCAGCCAATCGCAATGCGATTGGGCGGGCGCAACGTTCACCAGCGACGTCCCGGCAAGCGCTCGCTGGCCCGGACGTCAACGGTATGTGACGCGACGCTGTTGCTTAAGCCGCGCGCACCGAGCTCAGGAATTTGCCGACTTCAAGTTTCAGTCGATTGCTCTCGGATGACAGCGACTGGGCTGCCGACAACACTTGCGACGAGGCCGAGCCGGTCTCGCTGGCGCCGCGCTGCACGTCGGTGATGTTGGAGGTTACCTGCGTGGTGCCCTGCGCGGCCTGCTGAACGTTGCGGGAAATCTCCTGCGTCGCCGCACCCTGCTCTTCCACCGCCGAGGCAATGGTCGAAGCGATCTCCGACATCCGCCCGATGGTGTCGCCGATCTCCTTGATGGCGCCAACCGACTCCTGCGTCGCCGCCTGGATCCCGGAGATCTGCATGCTGATCTCACCGGTGGCTTTTGCGGTCTGCTCGGCCAGGGCCTTCACTTCGGACGCCACCACCGCGAAGCCGCGGCCGGCGTCACCGGCGCGCGCGGCTTCGATGGTGGCGTTCAGAGCGAGCAGATTGGTCTGCCCGGCACTGGTGTTGATGAGTTCGACGACATCGCCGATCCGCGCCGCGGCCTTGGCGAGTTCGCCGACGCGATCGTTGGTCTTGCGCGCCTGATCCACCGCCTGGCCGGCAATGGTCGCGGACTCCTGCACCTGACGGCTGATCTCGTTCACCGACGACGCCATCTGCTCGGTCGCCGAAGCCACCGACTGCACATTGGTCGAGGCTTCTTCCGACGCCGCGGCCACCATGGTGGTGAGCTGCTGCGAGCGCTCGGCCGTCGCGGTCAGCGTGCCGGCAGAAGCTTCCAGTTCAGTGGAGGCCGAGGAGACGGTCTCGACGATCTCGCCGATCATCGATTCGAAATCGCGCGTGATGCTGTTGACACGTTCACCGCGGCGGATCTTTTCGTCAGCGTCAATCGAAGCGGCCTCATCGGCGGCCTTCTTGTCGATCAGCGCCTGCTTGAACACCTGCAGCGAGTCCGCCATCGTGCCGATCTCGGTCTTGTCGCCCTGGTGCGGCACGGTGGCGGTCAGATCGCCGGCGCCCAGCGCCTGCATCGGCATGACAATGGACCTGATACCGGTCGAGACGTCGCGCACCAGCAGGATCGCTGCGCCAATACCCACGATCATCGCCAGCAGCAACGACACCAGCACTATCTTCATGGCAGCGCCATAGCTTCCCGCCGCATTGGCAGCGGCCGCGTCGGCGCCCTTGTTGTTCAGATCGATGTTCTGCTGCAGGATTTCATCGGACTTGACCCCGGCGAGCGACGCCTTGGCATGCAGTGTCCGGGCTTCGTTGTCCTCGTTCTTGCGGGACAGCACCAGCACCTGCTTCACGCCGTCGAGATATTCGATCCAGGCCGCATTGGACGCGGTGTAGAAAGCGCGCTCTTCCGGCGAGGTGATCAGCGGCTCATAGCGTTTGCGGGCCTTTTCTAGGATGTCGATCCACTTCGCCAACAGCACTTCCTGGGCCTGTTTCCCCGCTTCGTTGGTGGCCAGCAGATGGGAGCGGACGATCGCCCGGTAGGTGATGGTCGCAGCCCGGATTTCGCCGAGAACCCGAACGCTCGGCAGCCAGCTGTCGGCGATTTCAACGGTGGAGCCGTTGATATCCCTCATCTGCTTCACGGCGAGCCCGCCCATCGCCGACATGGCGATCAGCAGGAATGAAACGACAATGGTGATCTTGGCGCGAATGGAATAGCGGGCAAGCATGGCTGGGACGTCCCTCGGTGGCGAGCGCCGAACTGCGGCGACGCGATCTGATTGCGACCGCATCCTCGCTGCGTTTGGTTAAGGGGGCGTGCAAGAACGGAATACCGCTTCACATGGCTCATATGCACAACGGTAGATAGTACAATTAGTTGAATGTACCATTCATATCATCAAGTGGAGCGCATCCTCGAAGAAGTCGGGCCCGCCAAAGTTCCCCGATTTCAGCGCCAGCAACATTTCGCCGCCTGCCGCGCCGACCGCACGCAGCACTGGCACGCCGGGCGCAATCTCCGCTCCGACCAGGAAACCGGGGATACCTAGCCGGTCCACCACCGCGCCCGAGGTCTCTCCGCCGGCGACGACCAATCGTCGCACCCCGGCCTGCACCAGCCCTTCGGCAAGATCGGCCATCGCTTGCTCGATGGCGTGACCGGCGGCATCGCGGCCGTGGCGGGCTTGCAGCGCCGCCACCTGGTCCGGCGTCGAACTGCTGGCGATCAGGATCGGGCCCTTGCCGAGCCGGTCCGTGGCCCAGGCCAGCGCGCGCCGGATTTCCTCCGCGCCTGCAATAATCCGTTCGGGATCGAGGCGCAGCACCGGCATGGTCTGCTCGGCGCGGGTAATCTGCTGCAACGTCGCCTGCGCACAACTGCCGGCAAGGCAGGCCGCCGAGCCGCCGACGGACGCGTTGGAGATAGTCGTCGTTGCGTTGTCCTTCACCCGGCCCGACGCCACCAGCGCCCGCGCGAGACCCAGCCCCAGCCCCGACGCGCCGACCGAGATCCGATGCGCCAGCGCCACCACACCGATGGTCTCAAGGTCACGGGCAAAGACGGCATCAGCAATCGCGGCGCCAAAGCCTTTGGCCGCGAGATCGGCCAAATGCGCCCGCACCGCGTCCGGTCCGCGGGCGATCACCGCGAGATCGACGAGACCGACTTTGGTCTGGCTCTGCCGCGCCAACACCCGCACCAAATTGGAATCGTGCATCGGATTGAGCGGATGATCCTTCAGCGGGCTTTCGTTCAGGGGCAGCGGTCCCACGAACAGGTTGCCCTGATAGACGGTGCGGCCGGTTTCCGGAAACGCCGGCGTCACCAGCACGATGGCGTCGCCGGAATCGGCGCGCAGCGCATCCATCACCGGGCCGATATTGCCTTCATCGGTGGAATCGAAGGTCGAGCAGATCTTGAACAGCACATGGTCCGCGCCACGGCTGCGGATCCATTTCTCGGCAGCGCGGGAACGCGACACCGCAAGGCCTGGCTCGATCGAACGGCTCTTCAGCGACACCACGACGGCATCGACCTCGGGCAGCTTGAGATCGTCCGCGGGAATACCGATGGTCTGCACCGTGCGCAGCCCGCAACGCGTCAGCGTGTTGGCGAGGTCCGACGCGCCGGTGTAGTCGTCGGCGATGCAGCCCAGCGCCAGCGTCATGCCTTCGCTCCGGCGTAAGGCTTGAACCAGCCAAGACCCGCGACGGTGTCGCCGGCCGGCCGGTATTCGCAGCCGACAAAATTGTCATAGCCGAGCCGGTCGAGTTCAGCGAACAGGAACGGGTAGTTCAATTCCTCGCCAGGTTCGTTGCGCGACGGCACGCTGGCGATCTGGATATGGCCGATCAACGGCAGCATCTCGCGCAACCGCATGGTGACGTCGCCATGCAGGATCTGGCAGTGATAGATATCGAACTGCAGCCCCACATTCGGAATTTTCAGATCCAGGATCAGGTCGCGCGCGAACGCAAAATCATTGAGGAAATAGCCCGGCACGTCGCGTTTGTTGATCGGTTCGATCACCACATCGATGCCGTACTCGCCGAGAAAATTCGCGGTCCACTCTACCGACTTACGGAACGCCGCTACGGCTTTCGGATCGCCGCGGTCCGCAATTCCGGCCATCAGATGCAGGCGACGGACACCGGTGGCCTTGGCATAGGGCAGCGCGGTATGGACGCTTTGCCGCAGATCCTCGAAACGCTCCGGCAGTGACGCAAACCCCTTCTCGCCAGCCTCCCAATTGCCCGGCGGCAGATTGAACAGCGCTTGCGTAAGGCCATTGCGCTGCAGGCGCTCTGCAATCGCTTCCGGCGGATGCTCGTAGGGAAACAAAAACTCGACCGCGGTGAAGCCGGCCTTTGCGGCGGCGTCGAAGCGATCGAGGAACGGATGCTCGGTGAACATCATGGTGAGATTGGCGGCGAAGCGGGGCATCGACAGTCCTTGTTATGTGTTCGCGTTTAGGTGGGGTCGCCCGGCAACTTGGTGCCGGTGACGCGCGCATACATCCGCGCCACCGAGGCGTCGTCGTCGCGCCCCATGCCGGAAGCCGACGTCATCAGGAACATCTGCAGTGCTGCGGCGGCCACCGGCACCGGGAATTTCGCCGTCCGCGCCATGTCTTGGATAATACCCAGGTCTTTGACAAAGATGTCTACGGCGCTGCGCGGCGCGTAGTCGCCGTCGAGCACATGCGGCACGCGATTCTCGAACATCCAGGAATTGCCGGCGGATGCGGTGATCACCTCATAGACTTTCCGGATATCGAGGCCCTGCTTCGCCGCGAACGCGATCGCCTCCGACGCCGCGGCGATATGGACGCCGGCCAGGAGCTGGTTGATCATCTTGAAGGCGGCACCCTGGCCTGCGGCATCACCGAGTTCGTAGAGTTTTGCGGCCATCGCATCGAGCGCGGGCCGCGCCTTGGCAAAAGCGGCTTCGCTGCCCGAAGCCAGAATGGTCAGTTCGCCCTGCGCGGCGCGTTGTGCACCGCCCGAGATTGGCGCATCGAGATAGTGCCGGCCGGTGGCCTCGAGCTCTTTAGCGAGGCGGCGGGCGACGTCGGGGTCCATGGTCGCCGAGGAGACGAACACCGCGTCCGGCGCCAGCGTCCCGGCGACGCCGTTCTTGCCGAACAGGATGGTTTCGGTCTGCGCGGCATTGACGACCACACTGACGACGATATCGGCATCCCCGGCGGCTTCTGCCGGCGTGGCCGCGCCGCGGCCGCCATCCCTGACGAAGCGAGCGACGGTGTCAGCCGACACATCGCAGCCGGTGACGGCAAAGCCGGCCTTCTGCAGCGACAGCGCCATGCCATAACCCATCGAGCCGAGCCCGATGACAGCGACGCGTTTTGGTGATGCCGGGTTGACCATGCGAAATTCCTCCTGGTCCGCGCCTCGTGACGGCGGGCGCGGTGGCTCTGGGTAACACGGCTTGGCCGTGCTGCCAAAGCATGGGAAAAGGCGGAAAAGGAACACGTCATGGGCGAGACGAAACTGCGTGAGGAGATCTGCCGGCTCGGCCGCTCGCTGTTCGAGCGCGGGCTGACGCCGGGCTCGTCTGGCAATATCAGCATCCGCTGCGACGATGGCGGCTGGCTGGTGACCCCGACCAATGCGTCGCTCGGCTCATTGGATCCGGCGAGACTGTCGCGACTCGGCCACGACGGCCGTCTCATCTCAGGCGAGGCGCCCACGAAGGAAGTACCGCTGCACAGCGCGCTATACGAGACCCGCACGGCGGCCCGTGCGGTGGTGCACCTGCACTCCACCCATTCGGTGGCGCTGTCGATGCTGCCGGAGATCGATCCGCGCGCCGCGCTGCCGCCGATGACGCCGTATTATCTGATGCGCTGCGGCGCCACGGCGCTGGTGCCGTATTATCGCCCCGGCGACCCCGCCGTCGCCGATGCCATCAAGGGCCTCGCCGGGAAATATGCGTCGGTGCTGCTCGCCAATCACGGCCCGGTAGTCGCCGGCGAGTCGCTGGAAGCGGCGGTGTTCGCCATCGAGGAACTGGAAGAATCCGCAAAGCTCTATCTGCTGCTGCGCGGGCTCAATCCGCGGTATCTGACGCCAGCGCAGGTCAAGGATTTGTCGGAGGTGTTCGGGCTGGGATTGCCGGGGGATTTGCCACACACGCATACGTCATCCTGAGGTGCTCGCCGTTTTCGGCGAGCCTCGAAGGATGCGGCGACGAGTGCCCGCGGCCATCCTTCGAGGCGCGCATCAGCGCGCACCTCAGGATGACGATTGTGAATGCGGAGATTATCGTAAGGCTCACAGCCCCAGATACGCTTTCCGCACATCCGGGTTACCCATGATATCGGCCGCGGAGCCCTGCATCTGAACGCGGCCCGTCTGCAGGATGTAGGCGCGGTCGGCGATTTCCAGCACTTCGGCCATGCGCTGCTCGACGATCAGCACGGTCATGCCGGTGTCGCGAATTTTGATGACCGCCTGGAAGATCTCGTCGACCAGCTTCGGCATGATGCCTTGCGACGGCTCGTCGAGCATCAGCAGGCGCGGACGGGTCATCAGCGCGCGGCTGATGGCCAGCATCTGCTGCTCGCCGCCGGAGAGCGTTTCGGCGCGCTGTTCGAGGCGTTCGGACAAACGCGGGAACAGCTCGAACACCAGCTTCAGCGGCTCGTCGCGATCGGGCTGGCCGCGGTACATGTAGCTGCCGAGCCGCAGATTGTCCTCCACCGAGAGCCGCGGAAACAGCCGGCGGTTTTCCGGCACATAGGCGATGCCGCGCGCGGTGATGAGGTGCTGCGCCACTCCGTCGATGCGCTCGCCGTCGAAGGTCACGGTACCGGAGCGCGGACGCTCGGCGCCGGCGATGGTCTTGATCAGCGTCGACTTGCCCGCACCGTTGGCGCCGCAGACTGCAACAATCTCGCCCTTGGCCACTTCGATGGAGACAGACGAAATCGCGACCAGCCCCTGATAGGCGGTGGTGACTTCATGCACTGATAGCATGACGATCCCCGAGGTAAGCGCTGATGACTTCCGGATGCCGAACGACTTCCGTGGGCTTGCCCTCGACGAGGACCTTGCCGAGATTGAGCACGATGGCGCGGTCGACCAGCGGCATGACGATTTCCATGACGTGCTCGACCATCAAGACCGTGACGCCCGTGGCGCGGACCTTGCGCACCAGTTCGACGCCGCTCTGCGCTTCCATCGGTGTGAGGCCGGTGAGACATTCATCAAGCAGCAGCAGCTTCGGCTCCGTCGCGAGCGCACGCGCAACTTCGAGCCGGCGCTTTTCGGAAGGAATGAGCTGGCTGGCCAGCACATCGGCGCGCCCAGCGAGACCGCAGAACTCCAGCACCTCAAGGGCCTTGCGGCGGGCCTCGCGCATCACCGTGGTGCGGATCAACGCGCCGACGATGACGTTGTCGATCACCGTCATGGTCTCGAAGCTCTTCACCACCTGGAAGGTGCGGGCGATGCCGCGCTGGCAGCGTTCCGCCGCCGGCATTCTGGTGACGTCTTCGCCGTTGAACCAGATGGTCCCTTGCGTCGGCGGCAGCACGCCGGCGATCAGGTTGAACAGGGTCGATTTGCCGGCGCCGTTGGGGCCGATCAGGCCGACGATTTCGCCGGCACCGGCCGAAATCGAGACATCGCTGTTGGCGATCAGGCCGCCGAAGCGCTGCCAGACGCCGCGGGTTTCAAGCAAAGGAGCGGTCATTGCGGCACTCCTTTGGAAGCCGGTTTGCGCGAGAACAGGCCGATCAGGCCTTCCGGCCGCGCCAGCGAGATCAGCACGATCACGGCCCCATAGAGAATGAGATCGACGCCGCGGCCGGAGCCGCCAAGGTAGTTGCGCGTCAACTCGGTGAGCGGGATCAGGATCACCGCGCCGAGTACCGGCCCCCACAGCGTGCCGATGCCACCGAGCACTGCCGGCAGCGCCATCAGCAGCGAAAACTGGAAGGTCATGACGCTGTCGGGATCGATGTAGGAGACGTATTGCGCGTAGAACGCGCCACCGATCGCGGTCATGAAGGCGGAGATGGCGGCAGCGCCCATCTTGGAATTGAACACCACCACGCCGAGGCTTTCCGCGGCGTCCGGATTGTCCTTCACCGCGCGCCACCAGAAACCCCATTTGGAATTTTCCAGATACCAGGTCACCAGCCAGGCGACACAGCAGAACACGAGGGCAAAGTAGTAATAGGGTAGCTTGCTGCGGGTGAACTGGAACTTGGCCCAGCTATCACCGCGCACCGGCACGTCGATGCCCAGCGCCGCGCCGGCCCAGTCCCAGTTGTGAAACAGCAGCAATCCGATCTCGGCGATGACGATGGTGGCGATGACGAAGTAATGGCCGCGCAGGCGGAACGTCGGATACCCCAGCCCCAGCGCGATCAGCGCCGAGATCACGCCGCCGCCGAGCATGCCGAACCACGGCAGCACGCCAAACTTGGTGAACAGCAGCGTGGTGGTGTAGGCGCCGAGGCCGAAATACAGCGCATGGCCGAGGGAGATCTGGCCGCAATAGCCGCTGAGAATGTTCCAGCTCTGCGACAGCGCCGCCCACATCAGGGTCAGCACCATGATGTTCTGGACGTTCACGTCCTTGACGAAGAACGGCACGATGGCGGCGAGGACCGCCAGGATCAGAGCGAGGATCAGGTCGCGGCGGCGGCGCTGGGCGAATGTTGTATCCATCAGATCGATCCGAACAGGCCGCGGGGCCGGATGAAGACCACCAGCAAATAGACGGCGTAGATGCCCACCGACTTCAGTGACGGCGGCAAGATCAGCGCGGTGGAAGCTTCCACCAGGCCGACGATGATGCCGCCGGCGAAGGCGCCGAACACGGAGCCGAAACCGCCGAGCGCCACGGTGACATAGGCGATCAGCGCGAACGAGGCGCCGACGTCGGGATAGATGTAGAAGAACGAGGCCATCACCGCGCCGGCGAGACCGACCAGCGCCGAGCCAAGGCCCCAGCCCAGTGCGAACACCTTGTTCTTGTCGATGCCTACCAGCGCCACCGCGCCGGCGTCTTCGCGGGTGGCTTCAAGGGCGCGGCCGAAATCGGTCTTCTTGATGAAGAAGAACAGCGCGCCAAAGGCCGCAACCGAAATTAGCGCGCCAACCAGTTGCGGCACCGGCAGGAAAATGCCGCCAAGCGAGACGGTCTTGCCGCCGAGCCATGAGGTCGGGATGCTGCGATAGTCCGGCGTGAAGAAGAACTGCGCCAGACCGCGCATCAGGATGGCGAGGCCGAACGTCGTAAAAATCTGCACCATGCCGATATTGGCCTTGGCCCGCATGGCGAAGCGCACAATCAGCAGGTAGATCGCCGCCCCGAACACAAACATGCCCGCCGCCACCAGAGGCGCGGCCAGCAAGGGATCGACGGCGAAGAACGCGAACAGGAAGAACGCGCCGTACATTGCCAGCATCAGGAATTCACCATGGGCGAAGTTGGTGACGTCCATCAGGCCGAAGATCAGAGCGAGGCCGACCGCGATCAGGCCGTAGAGCAGCCCCATCAGCAGACCGCTGGCCAGGCTCTGGATAATCGTCGCGGCGGTCAAGGGCGGTGCTCCTGGGCAAATACGAAACTGCGAGAGCCGCAGCCTGTAGTGTTGGCGAATACGGTAATGGTACCCCTCCCCCTTGCGGGGAGGGTCGGCCGAGCGAAGCGGAGGCCGGGGTGGGGGTACCGCGGGCGCTGCACCCAGCGACTTACCCCCACCCGACCGGCCTTACGGCCGGCCACCCTCCCCCACAAGGGGGAGGGATCACCCCGCTGCCCGTTTACTTCATCGGCCAGATGGCTTCGGCCACTGCGCCCTGCGGCGGGAAAATGGTCTCGAACTTGCCGCCGTTGTACTGCAGCAGCACGGGATCGGCGTTGTTGTTCTGGCCCATCTCGTCGAACTTGACCTTCGACCACGGCATGATGGTCACGTCGCCCGGCATGTCGGTGGCGACCAGGGCTTCGCGGATCTTCTCGCCATCGGTGGACTTGGCGCGGTTGATGGCGTCGGCCATCACGATCAGGCCCATGAACTGGCGCGACGAGTAGTCGTTGAAGTCCTTGCCCGACTTCTCCTTGTACATGTCGTTGATCT
>JAQGKA010000519.1 GCA_028290355.1 Tardiphaga sp.
GTCTGCGGCAAGTGCCAGACAAAGTAGCCAACCAGCGCCAGCATCGCGACGCTGAAGGCCAGATAGGATTGCGACGACTGGAACAGCGCGGGTCGTCCGATCTTGCCGACCCCGTCGGGACCGTGTGTCAGCCAGATCGCGTTGATCATCACCAGCGTGACGATCTGCTGGAACGAGATCGTCACCATCGCGAGATAGTGCCCGCCGAGCCGCAAGGTGGACATGCCCAGCAACGCGCCCGCGAGCAGCGCCATGACGCAGCCCGCCGCGAGACACAGCCAGTAGCTGATCTGATAGTCGGCGGTGCCAATGGCGACCGCATAGGCGCCGAAACCGAAGAATGCCGCCTGCGCCAAATTGATCTGGCCGCACAGGCCGAGCACGACGGAAAGGCCGAACACCGCGATCGCGAATGTCGTCGCCTGCATCAGGATGTTGAGGATGTAGCCGTCAAAGCTCGCCGAGGCTGCGAGGGCCACGACAATCGCCGCGCCGATGAAATACGGCGCATGGCGGATCAGCAGCGGTGTGGAACGCGGCACGGCGACCACCGACTGGATGTTCTCGCTGGGGACGCTCATGCTTTCTCCGCGACGCGTTCGCCGAAAATGCCTTGCGGACGAAATACCAGGAACAGCACCAGCACCAGGAAAGCGAAGGCGTCCTTGTAGGGCACCGAAATATACGCCGCGCCAAACGTCTCGATGATGCCGAGCGACAGCCCGCCGATGATGGCGCCGGTGACGTCGCCGAAGCCGCCGATGATGGTGGCGGCAAAGGCCTTCAGCGCAATGGTCGAGCCCATCTGAATCGATACGAACAGCACTGGCGCGACCAGAATGCCGGCAAGGCCGCCGAGCACGGCGGAATAGATGAAGGTGATCATGATCATGGTGGAAACGGAGATGCCGAGCAGCGAGGCCATCTCCTTGTCCTGCGACGTCGCCTGCAGCTTCTTGCCGACCATCGTGTGTTCGAAGAACCAGTAATTGAACGCCACCAGCAGGATCGTCACCGCGATGATCAGGAGATACTGGCTGTCGAGATAGACCGGGCCGAGCTGGATTCCCGGCGTTTCAAACCAGCCTTCCAGCACCTGCGGCTGCGGGCCATAGATCGCCAGCACCGAATTCGCCAGCAGGATCGAGGCGCCGATGGTGGCGATGATCACCGGCAGGAACGTACGATGCCGCAGCGGGTAATAGACGCCGAGATTGAAGATCGCGCCGAGCAGCGCCATGCCGGCGAGCGACAGCAGGAACGACAGCCAGTACGGCCAGCCCAAATCGACGGCGAACACCACCATCAGGTAGGCCGCGACCATCGAGAATTCGCCCTGCGCGAAGTTGACGACATTGGTGGCGCGGAAAATCAGCACGAAGCCGAGCGCAACCAGCGCATAGACGGCGCCGATACCGATCCCGGTGAACAAAAGCTGTAGTGCAAGATCCATCAGAGGTGCTCGGTGGGAGAAATCGAGTGACGAAGCGGTGTCCCGCCAACAAGCTCGTCATTCCGGGGCACGCGCCCTTGCGCGTGAACCCGGAATCTCGACATGTTGCGCACTGATACGCGCAGAACATATCGAGGTTCCGGGTTCGCATGCGCTGGCGCGCCTGCGCCCCGGAACGACAAAGATTCAGTCGTTGAACTCGATGTGCTTGTCGAAGACGATGTTGCCCTTGTCGTTCTTCACGATGTTGTAGCCGTGCAGACCGTCGCCCTTGTCGTCGAAATTGTACTCGCCTTCGGCGCCGGGGAACTTCTTGGTCGCGATGATGGCTTCGCGGACCTTCTGCGGATCGGTCGAGCCGGCCTTGTTGATCGCAGCAGCCAGCACCGTCACTGCGTCGTAGGGCCACGAGCTCTGGTTATCGGGAGCCACCTTGTAAGCGTCGCGATAGGCCTTACCGAACGCCTTGGAACCTTCGCTGGAATCCTCGGCGTAGTCGGCAACGCCGTAGGTTCCATACAACGCCGGACCGGCGAGCTTCAGCGCGGTGACGTTGACGATCGAGGGCGAGCCGACCCACGGAATATTGACGCCGAGCTGGCGCAGCTGCCGGGCAAAAATGCCGAGATCATTTTCGAAGGTGAAGTACGACCCCAGAATATCGGCGCCGGACTGCTTGATCGCCAGCACCACCGGCGTGAAATCCTGGCTCTGGTTGGCGTAGCCCTGATCGAGCACCGGCGGCGACTCGAGCTTGCCAAGCGCTTCGGTCAGCGCCTTGCCGCCCGCGGTACCGAACGCGTCGGTCGAGTGCAGGACCGCCCACTTCTTCTTGCCCAGCGTCTTGACGCCGTAGTCGGCGATGACGCGACCGGAATAGCTGTCATTGGGGCGAAAACGGAACAGCCAGGGATTGCCGAGCTTGGTGAGATTCGGATCGGTGCCGCCGAACATTACCGGCTTGCCGAGCTTCATGACGTCGGGCGCCATCGCATGCACCTGGGTCGAGCGGATCGAGCCGAGGAAACCGACGATATCCGGCTGCGCGGCGAGCTTCGAGAACGCCAGCACGATGCCGGGATTGGTGGTCTGGTCGTCCTCGATGATCAATTCGATCTGTTTGCCGAGCACGCCGCCGGCCTTGTTGATGGCCTCGACCGCGAGCTTGGCACCGCCGGTAGCATATTTGCCGGCCTCGGCGGCCGGGCCTGTGACGGGCGCGCACATGCCGATCTTGATGGTCGCGCCCTGGGCGCGCGCGCTGCCGATCAGATAGGGTGCCGTCATACCAGCGGCCAGACCAGCCGTGAATCCACGTCTCGTAAGCTTCATTGAATCCTCCCTAAGCGGCCAAACTTGAGCGCTGGCCTTCTTTTGATTTCGCGAGTTGAGCGAAAAATGCTCCGCGTGTCTACAGCGTCGCGCGCGAGTGGCGGCCTCACACAAATCAAATTCTGTTTTTCATCAACACCTTCTGCATAGACCCCGCGTTGCGCGCGTTTATTCCGCCTCGCGAATTGGCAGCCGCGTCTGCCGAAAAATTATGCAGCCGGTTCGCTAGTCCTGAGAATCTTCGGAGGTGTCGCCGGTCACCGGCATCGTCAGCAGCGACTCTTCGAGCAGATGCAGCATCGCCTGCAGATCCGCGAGTTTGCGCACGCCGAAACGCTTCGTGATTTCCGCATAGATCGCTTCGGACGACGGCGCGACCGCCTCGATCAGCTTCAGTCCCCTCGCCGTGATCGACACAATGCTGCGGCGCAAATCGGCCTTCAGCAAACGGCGCTCGATGAGATGACGCGTTTCGAGATCGCGCAGGATTCGCGACAGGCTGGGACCCAGGAGATAGGCGACGCGCGCAAGCTCAGTGACTTCAATCTCGCCGCTCGCCGCCAGCGCGCGCAAGATCCGCCATTGCTGCTCGGTCAGCCCATGCACCCGCAGCGATGGGCGAAAATGCCGCATCACCGATTCCCGCGCGCGCAGCAGCGACATCGGCAAGGAGCGCGAGAAGTCGCGCATCGGAATGTTTTTCGTGCCGGGCCTGGCTTTAGGCTTTTGCAAATATGTCATCGACGTCTCTATACCTGCCTTCGATATATGTGTGTGTGCACTGCACAAACGATTTTCCATCATCGGGTTTGATCGCCATCATTTAACATGTTAATTGGTTTTCCGCGCAATCTTTCTGCGTGCGAGCATGGCACCGACATGGCACTGACCCCATCCGAGATTCGCGGCGCGGCCGAACGGCTGCATCAGGCAGAGAAAAGCCGGACGCAGATCCGTCAACTGTCGCTGGATCATCCGGGCATCACTATCGACGATTCCTACGCGATCCAGAAAGCCTGGATCGCCATCAAGGTGGCCGAAGGGCGCGTGGTGCGCGGCCACAAGATCGGCCTGACCTCGAAAGCGATGCAGAGCGCGCTGAACATCGACGAACCCGATTCCGGCGT
>JAQGKA010000245.1 GCA_028290355.1 Tardiphaga sp.
TCAACCACACGCGCAACTTTCCCTCCTGGTTTGATCTTTTTGTTATCGAATTTTTTTGATTGCGGCGCGGCGATACCGCCGAGTGCCGCTTCGATGTTCCTTACCATCGCCAACAGGCGAGGTCCAATATCGTCGCGCAGACGCTCTTCCGTAAAACGGAATGCCGGCGCGCCGCAATTAAAGGCATACGGTCCCGTTCCATCATTCAACTTTAGTGCGACACCAACGGCGTGCACATCGTCCTGCCACTCGCCTGCCGATATGACAAAGCCGTGGCGCTCGACCATTTCGCCTGATCGTTCGAGCCCGTCGCGCATCTTCGCCCAGCGGCTGCCGTAGTGTTCGCGGAATTCGCGCAATAATTGGGCACGCTCTTCGGCGGGCAATGCCCAGAAATAGGCGCGGCCCATCGCTGTGGTGGCGATCGGGATTCGCGAGCCGACATCGAGCTGGACGCCGACGGTCAGGCTGCTGCGGCTTTGCCCGAAATAGATCATGCTGAGGCGATCGCGGGCGCCGACCGCGACTGCGCCGCCGGTCTGCCGCATCAATTCGTCGCGGAACGTTTCCGAGAGATGCTTAACGCCGAGGTTCGCAAGTGCAGCATACCCCAGGGCCATGGCTGCCGGCGCGAGTTGATACTTCTCGAAGCGCGGGACCTGTGTAAGGTAGCCGAGTTTGGTGAGCGTATAGGTCAACCGCGAAATGGTTGGCTTCGGCAATTTCGTGCGGGCCGCAATCTCCTGATTGCCGAGAAGCCCGTCGTTGGGATGGAATGCACGTAATACATCAAGACCGCGGGCCAGCGCGACGACGAAACTGCGATCTGTCGCCACTGTCTTGCCTGGACGTTTCATGGATTACTGCGCGACCCTCGTTGACAAGGGACGCTCTTCAAAATAACCCTCCCTGTCAAGATGTGGAATTAAATTTCGCAGTGCGAAATCAACGATAACTGTGTCCAAGGAGAATGCCGTGAACGATGTGGTGAAGCTCGAACGTCATGATGTGATTGCTGTTGTCACGGTCAACTCTCCTCCGGTGAATGCGCTGAGTGCGGCGGTTCGCCGCGGCATTTTTGTATCGGTCAAGGCCGCCGCCGCCGACCCCGAAGTGAAAGCCATCGTGCTGGCCTGCGCCGGCCGCACCTTCATCGCCGGTGCCGACATCACCGAATTCGGCAAGCCGCCGCAGTCGCCTTCCCTCAACGAAGTGATTACCGAAATCGAAAATTGCGGCAAGCCGGTCATTGCCGCGATTCACGGCACTGCGCTTGGCGGCGGTCTCGAGATCACGCTCGGCTGTCATTTCCGCGTCGCCACCAAGGACGCAAAACTCGGCTTGCCTGAAGTGAAGCTCGGCCTGTTGCCCGGCGCCGGCGGTACCCAGCGGCTGCCGCGTGCGGTCGGTCCTGAACTCGGCGTCAAGATGATCGTCACCGGCGATCCGATCGGTGCTGCCGAAGCGCTGAAGAACGGCCTGATCGAAGAGATCGTCGAGGGTCCGGCGTCCGGTGCTGAAGCCTTTGCGCGCAAGATCCTCGCCGAGAAGCGCCCGCTGCACATCCTGCGCAATGACGATTCAAAACTCGCGGCCGCCAAGGCCGATCGCTCGATCTTCACCAAGGCCGCCGCCGAGGCCAACAAGAAGAACCGCGGCCTCGATGCGCCGCTCGCCTGCGCCGAAGCGGTGAGCTGGACGCTCGACCTGCCGTTCGACGAAGCGCTGAAGAAGGAGCGCGAGAGCTTCATGCGTCTGGTCGCCGGCGATCAGTCGAAGGCGCAGCGTTATGCATTCTTCTCCGAGCGCGAAGCCGCGAAGGTTCAGAACGTGCCGGAGGGCGTCAAGCCACGTCCGGTGGAGCGCGTTGCCATCATCGGCGCCGGCACCATGGGTGGCGGTATCGCGATGTCCTTCGCCAATGCCGGTATTCCCGTCACGCTGATCGAGACCGGCGAAGAGCAGCTGAAGCGCGGCATGGGCATCATGCAGAAGAATTACGAGGCCACCGCGGCGCGCGGCGGCATTCCCGCCGACGCCCCCGCCAAGCGCATGGGCCTGATCACCGGCGTGGTCGGCCTGGAGAACGTCAAGGACGCCGATCTCGTGATCGAGGCCGTGTTCGAAACCATGGCGATCAAGAAGGAAGTCTTCACCGCGCTCGACGCCTACGCCAAGCCGGGTGCCGTGCTGGCCAGCAATACGTCGTATCTCGACATCAACCAGATCGCCGCCGTCACCAAGCGTCCGCAGGACGTGCTCGGCATGCACTTCTTCAGCCCCGCCAACGTGATGAAGCTGTGCGAAATCGTCCGCGCCGAAAAGACCGCGCCGGATGCGCTGGTCACCGCCGTTGCCGTCGCGCGCCGCATCGCCAAGGTGCCGGCGGTGGTCGGTGTGTCCGACGGTTTCGTCGGCAACCGCATGCTGGCGGCCCGTTCCAAACAGTCCGAGAAGCTGCTGTTTGAAGGTGCGCTGCCGCAGCAGGTCGATGCCGTTGTCACCAAATTCGGCATGCCGATGGGCCCGTTCGCCATGGGCGATCTCGCCGGCCTCGATATCGGCTGGCGCTCGCGCCAGGACCGCGGCATCAAGTCGCCGATCGCCGACGCGCTGTACGAAGCCGGCCGCAACGGCCAGAAGACCGGCAAGGGCTACTACAAGTATGAAGCCGGCTCGCGCGCGCCGATTCCCGATCCGGAAGTCGAGAAGCTGATCGACGACACCTGCAAGAGCCTCGGCCTGACCCGCCGCATCGTCAGCGACGAGGAAATCCTCGAACGCATGATGTATCCGATGATCAACGAAGGCGCGCGGATCCTGGAAGAGAAGGTCGCCTCGCGTCCCAGCGACGTCGATGTGATCTGGCTCTATGGCTATGGCTGGCCGATCTACAGGGGCGGCCCGATGTTCTACGCCGACCAGGTCGGCCTCAAGCACATCGCCGACCGGCTGTCGTATTACGCCAAGGCAACCAACGATCCCTCGCTGGAGCCCGCCGCGCTGCTGAAGCGCCTCGCCGATGAGGGCAAGACCTTTGCGTCGCTGGCCAAGGCTGGTTGATGCTGATGAACACTGCGAGAGTGCGGCGTCACCTCTCCCCGCTTGCGGGGAGAGGTCGAACGCTGAACGCAGTGAAGCGTTCGGGTGAGGGGGCGTTTCGTATTGTTGCGGCGTTTCAACGTCACGCGGCGCCCCCTCACCCCACCCCTCTCCCCGCAAGCGGGGCGAGGGAGCAGGCCGCCCGCGTCGCGAAGGCACAGAACAACATGCAGGCACGTCACGCATGATCCATCCCGGCGAGCCATTCTATCCAAGGGGCGTGCGCTGGGACGCGCCGATTGGGCGCGGGACGTTGCCGGATCTGCTGTCGCAGGCGGCGGCGGATTTTGGCGACCGCACCTCGATCGAATTCCGGGAGCGGCCGATCAGCTTCAATCAGCTTGAGGCGAAGGTCGAAGTGGCCGCCGCGGCCTTTCTCCGCGCCGGCTATGGCAAGGGATCGTCGATCGCATTGTTTCTCGGCAATTCGCCGGATCATCCGGTGAATTTCTTCGGCGCGCTGAAGGCCGGTGCGCGCCTCGTGCATCTCAGCCCGCTCGATGGCGAACGCGCGTTGTCGCACAAGCTCAGCGACTCCGGCGCTCGGGTGCTGGTCACCAGCAACCTCGCCGCGCTGATGCCGATGGCGCTGAAATTCCTCGACAAGGGCCTGCTCGACAAATTGATCGTCTGCGAGGATGACGACTGGGGCGCGGTCGGCAATCCGCAGACGCCGCTGCCGAACAATCCTGCCATCGTGACGTTCAAGCAGTTCACTTCCGGCGTGACGCTTCCAAAGCAGTGGCCCGCCATCTCGCCTGACGATGTCGCGCTGCTGCAATATACCGGCGGCACCACGGGATTGCCCAAGGGCGCGATGCTGAGCCACAGCAATCTGACCTCGGCGGTGTCGATCTATACGCTGTGGGGCTCGCCCGCGCGGGCGGAACGCAATGCCGTCGAGCGCGTGATCTGCGTGCTGCCGCTGTTCCACATCTATGCGCTGACCGTGATCCTGCTCAGCCGTATCAGTCTCGGCGATGTGATCTCGCTGCATCAGCGCTTCGACATCACCGCCGTGCTGAATGACATCGAGAAGAAACGCGCGACGATTTTCCCGGGCGTGCCGACCATGTGGATCGCCATGGCCAGCGATCCCAGCCTGGAGACCCGCGATCTGTCGTCGCTGGTCTCGGCGGGATCGGGCGGGGCGCCGTTGCCGGTGGAGGTGGCGCGCATCTTCGAGAGCAAGACCGGCCTGAAGCTGAAGAGCGGCTGGGGCATGACCGAGACCTGTTCGCCCGGCACCGCGCATCCCGTCGTCGGCCCCGACAAGCCGGGCTCGATCGGGCTGATGATGCCGGGTATCGAGTTGGACGTCGTCTCGCTCAACGATCCTTCGAAAGTGCTGGCCACCGGGGAGACCGGCGAGATCCGCATCAAGGGCCCGAACGTCACCCGGGGCTACTGGAATCGCGAAAAGGAAACCGCGGAATCTTTCGTCGGCGATCGTTTCCTCACCGGCGACATCGGTTACATGGATCCCGATGGCTATTTTTACATCGTCGACCGCAAGAAGGACATGATCATCTCCGGCGGCTTCAACGTCTATCCGCAGATGATCGAGCAGGCGATCTACGAACACCCTGCGGTGCAGGAAGTGATCGTGATCGGCGTCGCCGACGAATATCGCGGCGAGGCGGCGAAGGCCTTTGTCAAGCTTCGCAGCAATGCCGCGCCGTTCACCATCGAAGAACTCCGCGCTTTCCTCACCGGCAAGCTCGGCAAGCACGAATTGCCTGTCGCCGTCGATTTCGTCGACGAACTGCCGCGTACCACGGTCGGAAAACTCTCACGCCACGCCTTGCGCGGCCTGCAACCCGCGCCAGTTATCAATCAACAACAAGCAGCAACCGGAGGCCGTCCATGACCGAAGCCGTTATCGTTTCCACCGCACGCACCCCGATCGGCAAGGCCTATCGCGGTGCGCTCAACGCCACCGAAGGCGCGACCTTGCTCGGCCACGCCATCGAGCATGCC
>JAQGKA010000529.1 GCA_028290355.1 Tardiphaga sp.
CCATCGACCTTGCGGCTGATGACGCCTCGCTAAGAATCTTCCGCGGCAACGAGGCCATGATGAACAAGGCCGACGCCATCATCGCCAATCTGACACCGTTCCGCGGCCCGGGCGCCGATGCCGGCACAGTCTATGAGCTTGGCTACATGGCCGGCCGCGAAAAGTTTTGTTTTGGCTATAGCAACGATCCCGCGCTTTACGCCGATCGCGTGCGCAAGGTCACCGGCGTGACGTCGCGTGACGGCCGTCTGGTCGACGCCGACGGCCTGACCGTCGAAGACTTCGGCCACACCGACAATCTGATGATGATCCATGCGCTCGATCTGCACGGCGCGCCGCTGATTGTGCCGTCGCAGAAGCCGGCCGACATCTGGCACGACCTCTCGGCGTTTGAGGCCTGCGTGCGGCTCGCCGCCAAACGTGCAGCACGTTGAACATGGTCAAGCGCCCCATCAACGAACCGACCTCGCGCAAGCGCGCCGACCTGCTGCTGGTCGAGCGCGGCCTGTTCGAGAGCCGGGCGCGGGCGCAGGCGGCGATCGAGGCCGGGCTCGTCACCGCCGATGACAAGCTCGTCGCCAAGGCCTCCGAGAGCATTCCGGAAGATGCGGTGCTGGAGGCGCAGCCGGCGCATCCCTTTGTGTCGCGTGGTGGCGTCAAACTGTCCGGCGCGCTGGAGCGCTATCCGATCGAGATCGAGGACCACATCTGCCTCGATGTCGGCGCCTCCACCGGAGGCTTCACCGAAGTGCTGCTCGCCAACGGCGCCAGCATGGTGTTCGCCATCGATGTCGGCCGCAGCCAGCTGCATCCCTCGCTGCGCGGCCACCCGAAGATTGTCTCGATGGAAGAGATTGACATCCGCGCCTACGAGAACAAGCGACTGCCGGCGCGGCCGGATGTCGTCGTCATCGACGTCAGCTTCATCTCGCTGAAGGCCGTGCTGCCGGTGGCACTGTCGCTGGCGGCGGCGCCGATGCATCTGCTGGCGCTCATCAAACCGCAATTCGAGGCGCCGCGAAAACATTCCAAGCGCGGCATCATCAAGGACCCGGCCGTACACCAGGCGGTGTGCGATGACATCGCCGCATTCACTGCGACACAAGGCTGTACTGACATTGAAATATTCCCCTCCTCCATCGCCGGCGGCGACGGCAATCTCGAATTCTTCCTCGGCGCGCGCCGTGGTTGAACGCCTCACCATCGATCATGTCGGCCAGCGCGGCGACGGTGTCACCTTCGCCGGCGGCGAGGCGCTGTTCGTGCCCTACACACTGGCCGGCGAAACCATCGACGCCGAGCGCGTCGGCGAGCATCCCGAGCGCCGGCATCTGCTGCGTGTCGAGACCGCCAGCGCCGAGCGCATCGATCCGTTCTGCACATACTTCGGCCGCTGCGGCGGCTGCGCGATCCAGCATTGGCAGCCCGATCCCTATCAGGCGTGGAAGCGCCAGATCGTCATCGATACGCTGGCGCATGCGAAGATCGAATGCCCGGTGGATCCGATCATCGACGCCCATGGCGCCGGCCGCCGTCGCATCACCGTGCATGCACGGCGCGGCAGTGACGGCGCGTTGCGTGTCGGCTTCGCCGCCGCCGCCAGCCACGCCATCATCGCCATCGACGATTGCCCGATCCTCGATCCCGGACTCGCTGGCGCACTCGACGCCGCGCGTGCGCTGGCCGATTTGTTGAAGCCCACCAACAAGCCGCTCGACATTCAGATCACCGCCGCCAGCAACGGCCTCGATGTCGATGTCCGCGGCACCGGCCCGCTGCCGACACCGATGATCGCCACGCTGTCGCGCCTCGCCGAACAGCACAAGCTCGCGCGGCTGACGCGGCACGGCGAGTTGGTCATCATGCGCACGCCGCCGGTGATCGAGCTCGGTACCGCGCAGGTGGTGTTGCCGCCGGGCTCGTTCCTACAGGCGACCACGGCGGGCGAAGAGGCTTTGGCCGCACTTGTCGTCAAGGCATGCAAGGGATCAAAGTACATTGCCGACCTCTTCTGCGGCGTCGGGCCTTTTGCATTGAGGCTCGCCGCAAAATCGCGGATTGCGGCGTTCGACAGCGATGCCGGTGCGATCCTTTCGCTGCAGCAGGCGGTCAAGGAGACTTCCGGCTTGAAGCCGATCAAGGCCGAAGCGCGCGACCTGTTCCGGCGCCCGCTGGTGCCGCAGGAATTGCGCGACTACGATGCCGTGGTGTTCGACCCGCCTCGTCAGGGTGCGCAGGCGCAAGTTGAAAAACTCGCCGCCAGCAAGATCGCCGTGGTGGTCGCGGTGTCGTGCAACGTGCAGACCTTTGCGCGCGACGCGCGGGCCCTGATCGACGGCGGCTACAAGATCGAGAGCGTCACCCCGGTGGATCAGTTCCGCCACACGCCACATGTGGAACTGGTGGCGCGGTTCAAGAGGTAGGTTGTCTTTTCGCTCTGCCTGCGATGGAGTGAAATCTCGTTGCAAGTGAAGCAAGGGGACAACGTGACACCCATCGACTCCAGCATTCTACCAGTCGGAATTCGCTCGCGCTTCGTCGAGAATATCAACGGATTGCGCATGCACGTGCTCGAGGCCGGCTTCGAGAGCAAAGACCGGCCCTGCGTGTTGCTGCTGCATGGCTTTCCGGAACTGGCCTATAGCTGGCGCAAAGTGATGCCGCAGCTAGCAGCGGCCGGCTATCACGTCATCGCGCCGGACCAGCGCGGCTATGGCCGCACTACCGGCTGGGACAGCGACTACGATGGCGATCTCGGCTCGTTTCGCCTGCTCAACCTGGTGCGCGACGCGCTGGGGCTGCTGTCGGCGTTCGGCTATCGCTCGGCGGATGCCGTGGTCGGCCACGACTTTGGCAGCTCGGTCGCGGCATGGTGCGCGCTGGTGCGGCCCGATGTGTTTCGATCGGTCGCCTTGATGAGCGCCCCGTTTTCCGGCCCGCCGCCGCTGCCGTTCAACACGGCGGACGCGCCAACACTGCCAAAACCGGAAGACCCAATTCATCGAGAACTCGCCGCCCTCTCGCGGCCGCGCGAGCACTATCAACGGTACTACTCAAAGCGCGAGGCCAATGCCGACATGCAGCACGCGCCCCAGGGCGTGCATGACTTCCTGCGGGCGTATTATCACCACAAAAGCGCGGACTGGCCTGGCAACAAGCCGTATCCGCTGCAAGGCTGGGTTGCGAGCGAACTGGCGAAACTGCCGACCTACTATGTGATGGACCTCGGCAAGACCATGGCGGAAACCGTGGCGGAGGAGATGCCTGACGCCACGCAGATCGCCGCCTGCACATGGCTGCCGGACAAGGAGCTTTCCTTTTACGCCGGCGAGTATGCCCGCACCGGCTTCCAGGGCGGCCTGCAATGGTATCGCTGCGGCACCTCGGGCGCCTTCACCGCCGAATACGAAACCTGGTCAAGCCGCACCATCGACGTACCCTCCTGCTTCATCTCCGGCCGGCAGGACTGGGGCATCTATCAGCGCCCCGGCGCCATCGAGGCGATGCAGACAACGGCCTGCACCGACATGCGAAGCGTCCATCTGATCGACCGCGCGGGGCACTGGCTGCAGCAGGAACGGCCGGACGAAGTGAGCCGACTGCTGCTTGCGTTTTTCAGGGATGCGAGCGACCCGCACGGTTAGTGGCGCACTGCGCTCAAGGGATTACCTTGGACGGCGCCGTTATCCGCCGAACAGATGCGCGAGCCAGAACGCGGCGGCTGCGGCAAGGCCACCGACCAGCAGGGTTTGAGCCGCGGACACAAACCGGTTGACGCCGGTGAAGTGCCCCTTCACGCCGCCGAAAATCAACAATGCCACCCCCGTGGTCAGCACTGAAATCCTCAGCGCTTCGCTCATGTTGCTTGTCATCATGTAGGGCAGCAGCGGAATCAGTCCGCCGACTAGGTAGGAGACCGCGATGGTGACCGCGCTGATCGGCGCACGCTTGGGATCCGGCTTTTCCAGCCCCAGTTCGAACCGCATCATGAAATCTGTCCAGCGTTTGCGGTTCGACGTGATCGACACCACCACGCTGTCCAGCGCACCGCCCGTCAGGCCATATTCCGCGAAAACCTGACGCACTTCATTGATCTCGAAGTCGCGCTTGTTGTCGATCTCCCACTCCTCGCGGGTCAGCTCCGAGGCGAAGTGCTGCGCGTCGGTGCGCGCGGCAAGATAGCCGCCAAGCCCCATCGCGATCGCGCCCGCGGCGATCTCGGCGAGCCCTGCCGTCACGATCACCGAGGTGCTGGACACCGCCGCGGACAAGCCAGCCGCCAACGCGAACGGGACGGTTAACCCGTCCGCCATGCCGATTACGATGTCGCGAACGGTTTCGGTCGCGGTGAAATGCTTCTCGAGGTGGGGGACGGTGGGCATGAGGGGTCCTGAAATGTTGATGTGGCGCAAGGCATG
This sequence comes from Tardiphaga sp., assembly GCA_028290355.1. Lineage (GTDB taxonomy): Bacteria > Pseudomonadota > Alphaproteobacteria > Rhizobiales > Xanthobacteraceae > Tardiphaga. The sequence continues at coordinate 4,419 of JAQGKA010000529.1, forward strand.
TTCGGCTCCCTCCGGCTATCCACGATGTCACACGCAGCCGGAAATTCTGAAGTCGCGAAGCCGACCATTGACCTGGCCAAAACGAACTTATACAGTTTTTAGAATCATTCTAAAGAAATCTCAAAGCGTGACCTCAAGCCGCCGGCCTCCGGCGAGCGCTGTACAGATGTGGTTCGACATGAAGTGTTTCGCTTTGCGCGCAAGCCAGTTGGTCCGGATGGCAAGCGGCATCCTTGCCGGCGCAACATTGTGCATCACCTTCGCCCGGCCAGCGAAGGCCGTCGACGAGATCCAAGTCTATAACGCCAACATCGCGGCACCCGGGCAATTCACAATCCAGCAGCATCTCAACTATGTCGGCGCCGGTTTGAAGGAGGCGCCGTTTCCGGGCGGCCTCGTCTCCCATGGCAGCCTCAATGGCACCCCGGAATTCGCCTATGGCGTCACCGACTGGTGGGAAGTCGGTCTCTACCTGCCGTTCGCAGTGCAGGATCGCCAATTCCTGTCGGACTCCGTCAAGCTGCGAACATTGTTCGTCACCCCGCATGCGGAAGATCGCAGTTTCTTCTATGGCATCAATTTCGAGATCAGCAACTCGACGCCGAAATTCGCGCAGACGAGGTTCGGCCTTGAAATTCGTCCGATCATCGGCGTGCGCCACGCCGACTGGGAATTGATCGTCAATCCGATCGTCGATATCGGCTTCGGTAAATACGGCGAGGCCGACTTTGCTCCGGCGGTTCGGCTAGCGCGCAAGCTCGACCCGGATCTGTTCATCGGTCTTGAATACTATGCCGACTTCGGCGAGATCGGACACTTCGGCAAACTGGCCGAGCAGCAGCACACACTGTTCGCCGTCAGCGACTTCAAGCTCGGCGTTTTCGGCATCAATTTCGGCCTCGGCTACGGCTTGACGCCGGGATCGGATCGCTTCGTCGCCAAGACCATCATCGGCTACGCGTTCCCGGTGCCGGGCGGCAAATCCGACACCAGTGAGCGGGCCACCGCCGGACCGGTTAACCCGATGTCGCGCTCGGCTGCGCGAACGGCAGTGTACTGACGCGTCGCTGCCGCGCAACCGGCCCATCCGTTTTCCCTACGTCCCGACGAGCACTATTTGCTGCGAGGAATGTCATGACAGCTCAGCTACAATACGGCACCACCGCGAAGATATTCCACTGGCTCATCGTGCTCCTGCTGCTGATCCAGTTTCCGATCGGCTGGCTGATGCCGGACGTTCACGGCGGCAAGCCGGGCGACGCGATGACGTTTCACGTGTCGTTCGGTCTCACGATCCTTGCCGTGATCGCGCTGCGACTGGTCTGGCGCCTCATCCAGCCTGTCGCGCCGGAAAGCTCGCTGCCGCCCTGGCAGCGGCTGTCGTCGGAGGCCGTTCACGGGCTACTATACGCGCTGGTACTGGCAACCACGATCAGCGGCTGGCTGTTCGCATCGTTCCGTGGCTGGTCGCTCTCGTTCTTCTATATCGCTCCCCTGCCGATGCTGGCCTCGCAAAGCGCGTCAGCTGTAAAGACGATCGACGGCTGGCATCAGGCGGCGGAATGGGCGTTGCTGGTCGTCATCGCGCTCCACGTGGCGGCAGCGTTCGTGCATGTCTTTATCTATCGCGATCGCATCATACAGCGCATGCTGCCTGGCTAACCCGCTCCTGCAGCGGCAATTTCGCATCCCCCCGGACTGCTCAAGCGTCTTGCAGCCCACTGTAGAACTGCGCATGCTCCCATCCGCTTCAGCCGTCAGCAGGAGACATGTCTTGGCCGCATCACCATCGATTTTCGCAACCGCCACCGAAATGTCGGCGGCGCTGAAGGCCAAGAAAGTTTCCGCGGTCGAACTGGCGCAAGACACCATCGCGCAGATCGAGCGTCACGACGGCAAGGTCAATGCCATCTGCGTGCGCGATTTCGCCCGCGGGCTTGAAGCCGCCAAGGCCGCCGATGCCGCATTGGCGCGCGGCGAGACCCAACCGCTGCTCGGCATTCCCATGACGGCGAAGGAATCCTTCAACATCGCTGGTCTGCCGACGACATGGGGCTTTGTCGCTCAGAAGGATTTTGTCGCCAAGGAGGATGCGCTCGCCATCATGCGGGTGAAGGATGCCGGCGCCGTGGTCCTGGCCAAGACCAACGTGCCGGTCGGGCTCGGCGACTGGCAGAGCTACAACGACATCTACGGCACCACCAATAATCCATTCGACCTCGGCCGCACCCCCGGTGGCTCGTCCGGCGGCTCCTCGGCGGCGCTGGCGGCGGGCTATGGCGCGCTGTCGCTCGGCTCCGACATCGGCGGCTCGCTGCGCGTACCCGGACATTATTGCGGCATCTATGCGCACAAGCCGACCTTCGGGCTGGCGGCAACGCGCGGCCACGTCCCGCCGCCCTTCCCGCCGCTGCCGTCCGGCCGCGAACTCTCGGTGATCGGGCCGATGGCCCGCTGCGTCGCCGATCTCGGCGTGCTGCTCGACGTCATCGCCGGCCCGGATCCCTGGCAGGAAGGCGTCGGCTACAAGCTCGCGCTGCCGCCGGCGCGACATACGGCGCTGAAGGATTTTCGCGTGCTGATGCTCGATGTGCATCCGTTGATCCCAAGCGACAGCAGCGTGCGCGGCGCGGCTGAAACCCTCGCCGCGAATTTGACCAAAGCGGGGGTTCGCATTGTCAGGGAGAGCCCGCTGCTGCCCGACCTCGCAGCCAATGCGCGGCTTTATATGCGGATGCTGGTGGGGCTGCTCGCCGCGGGCGCACCGCCGGACGAGTATGCCACGGGCGTCGCCGCCGCAGCGGAACTCGATCCCAACGACAACAGTCTCGCCGCCGAACGCCTGCGCGGCGCAGCGCTGAGCCATCGCGACTGGCTGATGGCTGATGGCGGCCGAACCCGCTTGCGCGCGCAATGGCGCGAGCTGTTCAGGAGTTTCGATGCTGTGATCTGCCCGGTGATGCCGACGCCCGCCTATCCACATGATCATGAGCCGGATCAGGACAAGCGGCACATCGACATCGATGGCATCAACTATCCATATGTCGATCAGCTGATCTGGCCCGGTGTCGCCACTTTGCCCGGCCTGCCCGCCACAGCGATCCCGGTGACGATGTCGAAAGAGGGATTGCCGATCGGCTTGCAGATCCTAGGCCCCTGGCTGGAAGACCGCACGCCGCTGAAACTCGCAGAATTGATCGAGCGCGAGTTCGGCGGGTTTGTGGCGCCGAAGGGATTTAGTTAAAGGCTTAAGAGGCTCGTGGGTCGCGGATGTGCGGAGCGGCACAAGAGTGCCGCACCGCGTCCGGGACACGAGGCGTCACACCGCCATCACCAACTCACCCGCCTCCGCCATTCCCACATCTTGCTCCCCGAGCAGATGCTCCGCAATCGCGCGCTGTGTGGCGCTGTCGATCACGGCGAACGGATCCGGCGCCATCAGACGATGATCGATGACGAGGCGTGACAGCAGCAGGCGGCGGGCATCGCCGCGCATGACGTGGATGCGATGGCCTTCCCACGCCAGCGCGACGGCGCTGGCGACATGATACAGCGAACTGGTGGCACGCCGCGCATCCGCTTCGTTATCGGCGCGCGCCGCGACCTCGCGGGCAAAACCGATGGCGCGGTCCACGAGATCGCGCAGGCGGTTGCGCCAGGCCTGCGGCACGCTGGTGGAATCATCGAGCCGCGCATGCAGGTCCGCCGCCAGCGCGGCTTCGGCGCCGTGCCGTCCCACCGCGCGCTTCAGTGCGTCGAGCGCGACGATGTTGCCGGTGCCTTCCCAAATTGAGCCGAGATGCGCATCGCGCAACAGCCGGGCGGTGGCGAACTCCTCGATATAGCCGATGCCGCCACGCATCTCCATCGCGTCGCCGCAAACCTTTCGCGCGTCGCGGGTGGCGCGGAATTTCAGCGTCGGCGTCAGGATGCGCAGCAGTGCCGCAGCGTCCTGGCTGCCGCCCTCGGCGCGATCCAGCGCATCGGCGGTGAGAAAGCTCATCGACAGCGCCTGCTCGGTGGCCAGCATGATCTTCATCAGTTGCCGCCGCGCCAAGGGCATATCGACGATGCGCTGCCCGAACACCACGCGGCCCCGCGCCACCGCCATTGCATCGTGATAGGCGCGGCGCATCAGCGAGGTTGATTTCACACCATTCGACAGCCGGCTCGAATTCACCATCTCCGCCATTTGCACGAAGCCTCGATCGAGCTTGCCAACCGCATAAGCGATCGCACCTTCCAGCTTGATCTCGCCTGACGCCATCGAGCGGGTGCCGAGCTTGTCCTTCAGGCGCACGATCCGGTAGTGGTTCGGCGAGCCATCATCGAGCCGCCGCGGCATCAGGAACAGGCCAACGCCGCGGGTGCCGCCTTCGGCGCCTTCGGGCCGCGCCAGCAGCATCACGATCTCGGCGTCGGCGTTGGAGCAGAACCACTTTTCGCCGGTGAGGCGCCAGTGATCGCCCTCCTGCACCGCTGTCGTCGTCAGCTTGCCGACGTCGGAGCCACCTTCCTTTTCGGTCATGAACTGGCCGCCCTGGGTCAGCTTGGCGATATCGGTCTGCGTCAGGCCATCGAGGTATTTTTCCTTCAGCGCGGCGTCGCCGTAGTTCGACAGCAGTTTGGCGGCGCCATCGGTGACGTTGATCGGACAGCCCATGCCGAATTCGGCCTGGTTGAACAGGAAGGTGAAGGCATGTTTCGCGACCACCGGATAGGTGGTCGGCCAGCCCAGAATGCCCTTGCGATGCGACATCGCGTGGATGCCGAATTCGCCGAACGCAGCGCGCTCCAGCTCGCGATAGGCCGGGTGATATTCGATCCATTGCGCATCGCGGCCAAACTTGTCGCGTTGATGCAGCACGGGGACATGTTTGTCGGCCATCCGCGCGGCTTCATCGAGCGGCCCGCCAACGAGGCCACCGAGCCGATCGAGATGCGGTTCGATGTGCTTGAAGAGCGCCTCCGGCAGGTGAATGCGCAACAGATCTGTCAGGGCCGGATCGGCGCGATAAAAGTTCATGCCCGAGGTGTCGGGCGCGATCATGTTGGCGACGATTTTGCTCTGGGCGTTCATGACGACCTCTTGTTTCTGCTGATGGCGTTTCCATTTGCATCATGCGCCTGAAGCGCGGCCGAATAAAGTGCCCCCGCCCAGAGAAATGCAGCCATGGATATTCCGCAGTACAAAATCGCATTGATCGTCGGCGCCGGAGAAGGCATCAGCGCCTCGCTGGCACGGCTGCTCGCCAAGCAGAACATCCGCGTCGCCTTGGCCGCGCGCAACATCAGCAAGCTCGACGCACTCTGCAAGGAGACATCCGCCAAGGCATTCGCCTGCGATGCCACCAATCCCGATGACGTCGCAAAACTGTTTGACGATGTCGCGGGGAATGTCGGCGTCCCCGATGTCGTGATCTACAATGCCAGCCAACGCGCCCGCGGCGCGTTTGTCGAACTCGCGCCCGCCGATGTCGCGCAATCGATCGCCGTCAGCGCCTTCGGCGGCTTTCTCGTCGCGCAGCAGGCGCTGAAGCGGATGCTGCCGAACAAGCACGGCGCGATCCTGTTCACCGGCGCCTCCGCCAGCATCAAGGGCTTTGCGCAATCGGCGCCGTTCGC
>JAQGKA010000535.1 GCA_028290355.1 Tardiphaga sp.
TGTCCGCCATATTTGATGACGATGGTTTCCTCGTCATACTGCTGCATGTGCGGCAGCGCCTCGGACAGGATGCGGGCCTGATCGAGCGGACTGATATGGGGCGCGTCGGTCATGAAGCGGGTCTCACAGTGAGCAATCTGCGGCGCGTTCTAGCTGATTGATCGAGGCGGCGCAAAGCTTGGCTGCTCTTCCCCTCTCCCCTTGTAGGAGAGGGTGGCTTCGCGAAGCGAAGACGGGTGAGGCGTAATGTTTCGCCACGCCCCCTCATCCGACGCGGACGGAGCCTGTCATCGGGCGGCGCTTTGCGCCGACCCGTTGGTCCGCGCCACCTTCTCCCACAAGCGGAGAAGGAAGAAAGGCTTGGCGGCCTTTAGACTCTTCGTGGCCAGGCTGCGGCAACCGCGAGGGCCAGCCAGCTGACGATCAGCAGCGTGCCGCCGGTGGGGGCGGCCATCGGGAACAGGCCGTGGCCGGCATATTGCCGCATCGTGAGGTCGCCGGCGAACAGCGCGGCGGCGATGACGAAGCCGACGGCTGCGGCGAGGCCGATCTGCAGGTGGATCACGCCGCGTTCGATCAGGGCGACAACGCCGATCACCGCGGTGGCGTGGAACAGCAGCATCGAGGAGGCCGAGGCCAGCCGCGTCGCGTCCGGCTGATGCGCGGACGCCGCGGCCAGAATGACGCCATCGGTGCCCATCACGCCGGCCAGAATGATCAGGATGCGAAACAGGCCGGAGCGGGTCATCAGCTGCGCTCGCCGAGCAGGCGCACCATGGCGGCACGCAGTTCGGGCATGCCCGCGCCGGTGCGCGACGACGTCACCAGCAATTGCGGGAAGGCAGCGGGATGCTTCAGCAAGGTGGTGCGGACCTCTTCGATGGTTTGCTCGAGTTCGGCCTTCTTCACCTGGTCGGCCTTGGTGAGTACCACCTGATAGCTAACGGCGGACTTGTCCAGCGTCTTCAGCACGTCGAGATCGACGTCCTTGAGACCATGGCGGGAATCGATCAGCACATAGACGCGCGCGAGGTTGCTGCGGCCCTGCAGGAAATTGTGGATCAGCGAGGTCCAGGAGGCGATCTTGACCTTCGGTGCCGAGGCATAGCCATAGCCTGGCATGTCGACGAGGCGGAAGTCGGCATTCTCGGGGCCCTGGAAGAAGATCAGTTCCTGGGTGCGGCCCGGCGTGTGCGAGGTCCGCGCCAGCGCGTTGCGGCCGGTCAGCGCATTGATCAGGCTGGATTTGCCGACGTTGGAACGCCCGGCAAACGCCACCTCGACGCCTTGCATCGGCGGCAGCGTCTCGATCGAGGGCGACGCCCAGATGAATTGCCAGTCGCCGGCAAACAGCAGCCGGCCCTGTTCGATCAGCTTCGCGTCGGTTTCCGCGTTCATGCGAAGCAGCTTTCCGTTGGTCGTGGGCTCCTCATGGAGAGGAGGCGCACTTCGCGCCGTCTCGAACCATGAGGAATGTGGCGCTCATCCTTCGAGACGCGGCTGAAGAGGCCACTCCTCAGGATGAGGGCCCGCGTTCTTACGTTTTCTTCTCGACTGCCGGCTTCTTGGCGAAGGTCGACTTCACATTGTCGAACAGTTCGACCTTCACGCCGTTGCGGCTCATGATGTAGCTCTGCTGCAGCACTGAAAGCGTATTATTCCAGGCCCAGTAAATCACCAGACCGGCGGGGAAGCCGGCGAGCATGAAGGTGAAGATCAGCGGCATCCAGTCGAAGATCATCTTCTGGGTCGGATCCGGCGGAGTCGGGTTCAGCTTCATCTGGAACCACATCGTCACGCCCATGATCATCGGCCACACGCCGAGCGCCAGGTAATGTCCGAACACCGGCAGCTGCGTCGGGTCGAAAGCCAGCAGGCCGAACAGGTTGAACAGATTGGTCGGATCGGGCGCCGAGAGGTCCTTGATCCAGCCGAAGAACGGCGCGTGCCGCATTTCGATGGTGACGAACAGCACCTTGTAGAGCGAGAAGAACACCGGGATCTGCAGGGCGACGGGAAGGCAACCGGCGATCGGGTTGATCTTCTCCTTCTTGTAGATCTCCATCATCTCCTGCTGCTGCTTCATCTTGTCGTCGGGGAAGCGCTCCTTCAGCGCCGCCAGCTGCGGCTGAACGGCCTTCATCTTCGCCATCGAGGCGTAGGACTTGCTGGCCAGCGGGAAGAACAGCAGCTTCACCAGCACGGTGACCAGCAGGATGGCGATGCCGAAATTGCCGACCAGGTGATAGAACCAGTCCAGCGCCAGGAACATCGGCTTGGTGATGAAGTAGAACCAGCCCCAGTCGATCAAGAGATCGAAATGGTTGAGCCCGAGCTGCTGATTGTAGCCGCCGAGGCCGATGGCGAGCGGGAAGTTGATGCCGACGACACTGGCTTCCTTGGCGCCGGCGAACAGCCGGGCATTGGCGGTGCCGGTGCCGCCGATGGCGATGGTCTGGGCGTCCTGCAGATAGTCGGTCTGGTAGGTGTGAACGGTGCCGACCAGGTTGGACGAGAATCGCGCCTGCAGCTGCGCATTGGTGTCCGGCAGCAGCGCCGAGGCCCAGTACTTGTCGGTGATCCCGAGCCAGCCATTGGTGACCTTGAAGTTCACCGCCTTGGCGTCGTCGATTTTCTTGTAGCCGTATTCCTGCAGGCCCTGGTCGCCGAGATAGCCGACGAGGCCTTCATGCAGGATATAATAGCCTTCGACATTCGGGGTGCCGTGGCGCGAGATCAGCGCGAACGGATACAGCGTCACCGGGGCGTTGCCGATATTGGTGACGTCGTCCTTGATGGTGAAGAGATAGCGGTCGTCGATCGCGATGGTGCGGCGGAAGGTCAGGCCATCGCCATTGTCGAACTTCAGCGTGATCGGCGACGGCGGCGTCAGCGCGTTTGAGCCTTCCTGCTGCCACGGGGTGTTCTGGTCGGGAATCTTGACGTTCGAGCCGGCGGCGGCAACCCAGCCGAACTCGGCATAATAGGGCGCAGCTGTGCCGGACGGCGAGAACAGCACGATCGCCGGCGACGTCGGATCGACGGTGTCGCGGAACTTGTTCAGCGCGATGTCATCGATGCGCGCGCCCTTCAGCGAAATGCTGCCTGACACGCGGGGGGTGTCGATCTTGATGCGCGGAGCCGAGGCGATGGCCGCGTCGCGGCTGACGACCGGGGCGGTGGAGCCTGGCTGGTTGGCAGGCACGCTGCCGGCGGGCGTGGCGGCGCCGGTCTGCGTGGTGCCTGGTGTCGCGCCGGGCTGGGCGGCCGGGTTCGCCAACTGGCTCTGGATCTGGGCCTGCTGGCGCTGCTTCTCCATCTGCGGGATGTTGAAGAAGTATTGCCAGCCGAGCAGCACCAGGCCGGACAGAACGACGGCGAGGATGGTATTGCGATTGTCGGTCATCGTTCAGATCTCGTCATTCAAATACGGGTGCGGCTTCAGCGGCCGGCTGCGCGCTTGTCGCAGGCTGGAAGTATCAGGTCACGGTCATTTCGAGGGCTGCCGGTCGAGGCGTTGCAGCGCCGAGCGGAGATCGTCGAGCATGGTCGTAAAGTCGCGGTTCAACGCGACACGACGGCCGACTAGCACATAATCGCTGTGGGGTCGCATGGATACGGCATCGACGCGCTTCACCAGTTCGCGAAGCCGGCGTCGGATACGGTTCCGCTCGGTGGCG
>JAQGKA010000548.1 GCA_028290355.1 Tardiphaga sp.
GCGCCGACACCGTGCCCGGCTGCTACGAGGATCTCGACGAGGCCGATCTGCTGGTGCTGGTCGGCTCCAATGCCGCCTGGTGCCATCCGGTGCTGTTCCAGCGCATGCTCGCCAACAAGCAGAAGCGCGGCGCCCGCATCGTCGTCATCGATCCGCGCCGCACTGATACCGCCGGCGATGCCGATCTGTTTCTCGGGCTGAAGCCCGGCACCGACACCGCGCTGTTCAGCGGACTGTTCGCGCATCTCGTCGAGCACGGCGCGCTGGACCGGAACTATATCGACCAGCACACGGCTGGCTTTGACGATGCGTTGGTGCGGGCGAAAAGCATCGCCGGCAGCGTCGCCGCCACGGCGCTGGCGACGGGCCTTGCCGAAGCTGATGTCGCGACCTTCTTCCAGATGTTCCGGCAAACGCCGCGCGTGGTCACGCTGTATTCGCAGGGCGTCAACCAGTCGGCGCAGGGCACCGACAAGGTCAACGCCATCATCAATTGCCATCTCGCCACCGGGCGGATCGGCAAGGTCGGCGCGTCGCCGTTCTCGCTGACCGGGCAACCCAATGCCATGGGCGGCCGCGAGGTCGGCGGCCTCGCCAACCAGCTCGCCGCCCATATGGGTTTTACGCCGCCGGACATCGATCGCGTCCGCCGCTTCTGGAAGGCGCCGCACATCGCCACCCATGAGGGGCTGAAGGCGGTGCAGATGTTCGAGGCGATCGCGCGCGGCGAGATCAAGGCGTTGTGGGTGATGGGTACCAATCCGGTAGTATCGCTGCCCGACGCCGATGCGGTGCGCACGGCGATGGCGAAGCTCGAGCTGTTCGTGATCTCGGAGAACGTACAGTCCAACGACACCGTCAATGCCGGCGCCCATGTGCTGCTGCCGGCGCAGGCCTGGGGCGAGAAATCCGGCACGGTGACGAATTCGGAACGGCGGGTGTCGCGGCAGCGTTCGTTCCTCAAAGCGCCGGGCGAAGCGAAGCCGGACTGGTGGATCGTCAGCGAGGTCGCCAGGCGTTTGGGCTTCGGCACGTCATTTGCCTACAAGTCCGCAGCGGATATTTTCCGCGAGCACGCCAGCCTCTCGGCGTTCGAGAACAACGGCAACCGTGATTTCGATATCGGTGGCCTGATGAAGGTGTCCGACGACGCGTTCGACACCATGGCGCCGGTGCTGTGGCCGATCCGCGACGGCACCACGCAGCCGCGCGCGCGCTTCTTCGCCGACGGGCGTTTCTACGCCCATGATCGCCGCGCCCGTTTCATCGCGGTGGAGGTGCCGGCGCTGCGCAGCGACGTTTCCGCGGCGCGGCCGCTGCGGCTGAACACCGGCCGCGTCCGCGATCAGTGGCATACCATGACCCGCACCGGCATGAGCCCGCGGCTCGGCCAGCATCTGCCGGAACCCTTCGTCGAGATTCATCCCGACGATGCCGTGCAGGCCGGCGTCGCCGATGGCGGCCATGCGAAGCTCGCCACCGACTACGGCCACTGCATTCTCAAGGTGGTCATGAGCGAGCGGCAGCAGCGCGGCATGTTGTTCGCGCCGATCCACTGGAACGACGAGACGGCCTCGACCGCGCGGGTTGGGGCGCTGGTAGCGCCGTTCATCGATCCGTTCTCCGGGCAGCCGGAGAACAAGGCGACGCCGGTCTCGATCGTGCCGCACGCCTACGCGCAGCGCGGCTTTGTGCTGTCGCGCAAGCCGCTCGCATTGCCGAAGGCAGCATGGTGGGCGCGCGTCGCCGTCACCGGCGGCGTCGGCTACCTGCTGGCAGACAATGCCGATCTCGCGAGCTGGCGGTCCTGGTTGCAGCCGCTGCTCGGTAACGACGTCGCGGAATTCGAGGATGCCAGCCGTGGCGTTTACCGCGCGGCGTCATTTGTCGATGACCGCATCGAGACTTGCCTGTTCATCGGCCCGGCGCAGGACGGAATCGATTGGGATGCGGTCAAGGCACTGTTTGCCGCCGACGCGCTCAGCGACGAGCAGCGCCGCATGCTGCTCTCGGGCAAATCCGCCGATGGCCATGCCGGCGCGGGTTCGATCGTCTGCGCCTGCTTCGGCGTCGGCCGCACCACGATCTGCGATGCCATCGCGGCGGGCGCCGGCTCGACTGCCGAGATCGGTGCGCAGCTCAAGGCCGGGACCAATTGCGGTTCCTGCATTCCGGAATTGAAGCGGCTGATTGCGGGGGCGGAGGTGGCGGCGCCTGCGGATGAGCAGCAGCGGCTGGCGGTGGCGAACTAGCCAACTGGCTTCACCGTCATTCCGGGGCGCGAGGGCGTAGCCCGAGCGAACCCGGAATCCCGAATTGTTCTGAACATCTCGGGATCCCGGTTTCGTTCGCAGCTTGCGCTGCTCACGCCCCGGGATGACGACGCAAGAGCGCCGTCACTTCACCGCCCCTGCCGTCAGCCCCGCCACGATCTGCCGCTGCGCGAAAACCGTCAGCAGCAGCACCGGCAGGGTGACGATCAAAGCCGCCGCGGCGAGCGGTCCCCAACTGAGCTGGTCGAAGGAAATCATGTTGTAGACCGCTACCGGCAAAGTGCGCGTCTCGCGACCGGCCAGCACGATGCCGAACACGAAATTATTCCACGAGAAGATCACCGACAGGATGAACGCAACCGCGATGCCGGGGCGCGCGATCGGCAGGGCAACGTGGCGGAACACTTGCCAGCGGGTCGCGCCGTCGATCACCGCCGACTCCTCAAGCTCCATCGGTGTCGTCTCGAAGTAGCCGATCATGATCCAGATCACGATGGGCACCGTCACCACCAGATGGATGATGATCTGAGGCCACAAGGTGCCCAGCAGACCGAGCCATTGGAACAGCAGGAAAAGTGGGATCAGGTAGGACAGTCCCGGCGTGATGCGGGCCATCAGGATCACCACCGCCGCCTTGCGCGCACGCATGCGGGCGATGCCATAGCCGGCCGGCACGCCGACCAGAAGCGCGAACAGAGTCGCCGAGCCGGTGACGATCAGCGTATTGAACAGATAGGTCACGAACCGTTTGGATTCCAGAACGGCGGCGTAGTTGCCCCAGTTGAAGCGGGTGGGGATGAAAACGGGAGGATAGGAGGCGTTATCGATTTCGAACTTGATCGACAGCGACAGCATCCAGAGGAAAAACAGCACCGCCGGCGAAACAATGACGAGAATCGCGAAGGTCAGGCCGATCCTGTTAAGAGCTGTCCGCATCAGGCGCTGCCCCCGGATTCGTTCCAGTGGGTGCGCTGGCGCAGATGCAGAAGCGCGCCGGCCAGAGCGACGATGAGCGCGAAGAAAACCACCACGATCGCCGACGCGTAGCCGACGTCATAATAGACGAAGGCGACGCTGTAGAGATAGAGGTTGATGGTTTCCGAAGCGCTGCCGGGGCCGCCTTGCGTGATGGCGAAGATGATGTCGAAGCTCTTCACAGCGTCGATCATGCGGATCATCGCCGCGATGAACAGGAACGGCATGATCATCGGCAACGAAATATAGCGAAAGGTCTGCCACGGCGTCGCGCCATCGATCTGGGCGCTTTCATAGGGCTCGGAGGGGATCGCGGAGAGTCCGCCGAGCACGATCAGCATCACCAGCGGCGTCCATTGCCATGTTTCCACCAGCACCAGAGAAGGGATCGCCGTGGCCGGGTGGAAAACCCACAGCGAAGGCGGCAGGCCGACCAGCGACAGCAGGTAGTTGAGGATGCCCAGTTGGGGATGAAACATCATCGTCCACACCAGGGCGATAGCCACCGGGGTCGCCATCATCGGCAGGATGAAAAGCCCGCGAAAAAAGCCGCGCAGCGGAAATTTGGTGTTGAAGATCACCGCCGCCAACGTGCCGAGGATCAGCGGCAGCGCGACCGACAGCGCCGTATAGACCAGCGTGTGCCAGACCGACTCGACGAAACGCGCGTCGCTCGGCAGCCGCAGATAATTGGCAAAGCCGACGAAGGCCGGCTGGGAGCCGACCTTCCATTCGTGCAGGCTCATCCAGATGGTGTAAGCCCAGGGAAAGATGATGACGGCCACGACGACGATCATGGCCGGGATCACGAACGGCCAATAGGAGATCGGCCGCCACTGCGCTTTTGCAGTCTCCACTTCGACTGCGGTCGGTCGGACTGCTGTCAGTTCGCTCACGTTTTTTCGCTGCGCTCCAGGATCGGGCGAAACTGCTCATGGGCTTTCTTCAGTTCGGTGGCCGGATCCGCTCCTGACAGGGTAGCGGTGACGGCGGCGCCGATGAGGTCGCGGAATTCGGCCACGGGCACGATGACCGGGAGGCCGAGCTTGCTGATCTTGGCCGAGGCGATCACCGAATCCAGCCACTCCTGGTTCTTCACACCCTTGCGCACGGTCTCGTCGTTGAGGATCGAGTTGCGGAACGGCACGCCGCCGCCGCTTTGCAGCAGCCGGGCACCCATGGTCTTGGACACCGCCCACTGGCAATAGAGATAGGCAGCTTCCTTCTTGGTGCTGGTCTTGGCGATGCCGATGCCGTCGCCATAGGCGGCGGAGTACTGGCCTTTCGGTCCGGCCGGAACGACGGTGTAACCGATCTTGCCGACGACGCGCGATGCGTTGGGATCTTCGATGGGCGGCGCCCAGCCGACACCGTCAATCCACATCGCGGCGCGGCCTTGCGTCAGCGTGGCCATTGATTCCATCCAGTTGAAGCCGGCGACGCCCGGAGGCGCGGTCTTGGTCAGCAGCCGCTGGTACATCTTGGTGGCTTCGATCGCCTCGGGCCCGTCGGTCTGGATGTTGCCCTTGGCGTCCAGAAATTCACCGCCGTAGTTGAGGAAGAAGTTGGTCCACAGCGTCATGTTGGCGTTGCGCAGGCCGCGTCCGGTGAAACCATAAATCCCGTTGGCGGGATCGTTGAGTTTTTCGGCGGCGTCAGCCATCTCATCAAAGGTCTTGGGGACGGCGATGCCCTTTTTGGCAAACATCTCCTTGTTGTAATAGAGGATGAAATAGTCGACCGACCACGGCAGCGAATGCATTTCGCCTTTTTCATTCTGGGCGAATTGCAGGCCGCCGGCGGAGAAATCGTCCACCCGCAGATCGGGCGCGGTCAGGTTCGGATCCTTCATGAACCCGGTGAGATCGGCAAGCCAGCCGGCCTTTTCAAACTGCCGCTTCTGCACGTGATAGCTGACATGCACGACGTCGAAGCTGGGCTTGCCGGAGGTGAGTTCGATGACTGCCTTCTGGCGCTGCTGCTGTTCCGGGATCACCTCGGATTCCACCTTGATACCGGTGAGCTCGGTGAACTCGGATGCATATTTCTGCAGCAGGTCGCCGCGGGGGCCTTTGATCAGGTTCGCCTCGATCGAGGTGCCGGCATATTTTTTCCAGGCCGGATCGGCGAAAGCGGGAAATCCAGTGAGGCCGAGGGCCCCGGTGGCGAGCGTCCCCTTCAATAGGGCACGGCGGGTCGGGCCGAAATGGGCCATGTGTCATCCTCCCTCAGGCCGCCTTGGATGGCGGTGATTATATGGTCACTCCCCGTGAGCCGGGGATGCGCCTTGATGATTCATAGCACGCTGGGGAGGGCGAACAAGTCGGGATGTCCGGCCGATGGTCTTCCAATGAATCGCCGTCCCCGTAATTATTGTGGCGGCTCGTCAGCTCCGCACGGCGTGTCCCAGCCGACGCGAGATCGCGTTCGTGCACGTGAGCAGAGCCTTGGCGATCGGACTGTTCCAGCCGACATCGAACGTGCCGACAGCGCCCATCGCGGTGACCGCGAGGATGACGGCGCCACTGTGGTCGAACACCGGTGCGGCGAACGCATTCACGCCGCGCAACGGTTCACCGACCGCACGCGCAAGCCCGCGCGCGCGCACGTCGGCTAGAATCTTCTCGACCGCCGGTCCCCTGGTGGTCCGTTTCGGGTCGTAACCGATCGAAAGACGATCGAGCTCTTCGTCGAGCGCGGCGTTGATGGTGGCGGGCGGCAGGAACGCTGCAAAGATGCGCCCCGTCGCGGTTTCCAACAGGGAGACGGTGGAGCCGACGCGCATGGCGATATGAACGGGGTGGCTGGGTTCTTCCAGGCGCACCACGGTCGGGCCATGGGTGCCCCAGATGGCGAGCGACACGGCATGGTCGATTTGGCTTGCGAGTGCCGTGATGGCCGGGGTGGCGACTCGGACTGCCGACAGGCGTCGCAAGCTGACGATACCGAGTTCGAGCGCCAGCGTGCCGAATTCGTAACGCCCGGTCGATGGATCCTGCTCGATCAGTCCGATGCGCGAGAAGCTCACGAGATAGGGATGCGCCTTGGCGGGCGACATGCCGGCCTCGCGCGCCAGATCGCGCAACATCATCGGCTCGCCGCTGCGCGCCAGAGCGTGCAGCAGTTCGCCGCCGACTTCGATCGATTGAATACCGCGACTGTCCTTGCCCATGCGCTCCCGAATCTGTTCGTCACAGACTAGACGGCCAGGAAGCCACCATCCACTGGCAAGGTCACGCCATTGACGTAGGACGCCATGTCCGAGGCCAGGAACACCACGGGACCGACCAACTCGTCCGGCTGCCCCACGCGGCCGATCGGCGTGCGCCCGAGGAAGCCGGCCAGCCGGGCCGGATCGTTGCGCGTGGCTTCCGTCATCGCCGTCTCGATCACGCCCGGTGCGATGGCATTGACGCGCACGCCGTCGCGCGCCAGCTCGCGGGCCAGCGCTTGCGTGAGCAGTTTGACGCCGCCCTTGGAGGGCGAATAGCCGAGCGTGTCGGCAACGCCGACGAAGGACGCGATCGAGCCGAGATTGATGATCGAGCCGCGGCGCGTGCGCAACGCAGACAGAAAGGCATGGGTGACATTGAACACACCGTTGAGGTTGACGTCGAGCACCCGGCGCCAGTTCTCCGCCGCGCGCTCGGAATCGATGCCCTCGCGAATGATGATGCCGGCATTGTTGACGAGGGTCGAAACGTCGCCGACGTCCTGACGGACGGTCCGCGCGAGGGTCTGGCAGGCGTTCACATCCGTGACGTCGAGATGGTAATGCCACGACCGCTGCCCGGTGGACTCGATATCGCTCGCGGTGCGCGCGGCTGCATCACGGTCGATGTCGGTCACGAGGACATCGGCGCCGTGGGCAGCGAGCCCAATCGCGATGGCGCGGCCGTTGCCGTTTCCGGCACCGGTGACCAGTGCAAGCTGGCCCTTCAACAGATCGGGTGCATAGCTCGTCATGGCTAGGCTGCCACCGGCGTGCCGGCAAGATGACGGCCGGCGATATAACCGAAGGTGAGGGCGGGCCCGAGAGTGATGCCGGCGCCAGGATAGTTGCCGCCCATGATGCTCGCCATGTCGTTGCCGGCGGCGTACAGGCCGTTGATGACCTCGCCGTCGGCGTCGAGCGCCCGTGCATGCGCATCGGTCTTGATGCCGGCATAGGTGCCGAGATCGCCGATCACCATCTTGATGGCATAGAACGGGCCCTTCGCGAGTGGCGCCACGCAGGGGTTCGGCGTCAGTGTGGCGTCGCCCTGATAGCGGTTATAGGCGCGCGAGCCCTTGCCGAAATCCGGATCTCGTCCCTCGGCTGCAGCGGTGTTGAAGCGGTTCACCGTCGCAACGAAGCGATTGGCGTCGATGCCGGCGTTGGACGCCAGCTCTTCCAGCGTCGCGCCCTTGATCAGGTAGCCGGAACGCAGATAGTCCCCGATGGGCATCGGGAAGGGCGGTATGCAGCCGAGCCCGTAGCGGCGCAGCGCGTGATGGTCGCAGACGAGATAGGCGGCGATCTCTTCGCCGGGCTTGGCCGCCTTCATCATCTGCTGGACGAAGTCGTGATAGGAGTTGCCCTCGTTGGCGAAGCGGGTGCCGTCGCGCATCACGGCAATGACCCCCGGTTTGGCGCGATCGATGAAATGCGGCATGACGCCCTTGCTGCCGTCCTTGCGATGGGTCACCGAGACCGGAACCCATGCCGCAGCATTCGGCAGTGTGTCCTCGACCCGTCCTCCGGCGGATTCGGCGAGCCGCAGGCCGTCCCCGGTGTTGCCGGGTGGCCCCGGCGAGTAGTGCTCGCGGCCGGTCGGCGCGTGGGGGAACATCGCCTTGCGTCGCTCGATGTCATGGGGAAAGCCGCCGCACGCAAGCACGACGCCGCGCTTCGCCAGCACGCGCACGGACTTGCCGTCGCGCTCGACGATGGCGCCACGGACTACCCCGTTCTCGACGATCAGTTCGCGCACCGGCGACGACAGCCAGAGCGGAATCTTCAGATCGAAGGCCGATTTGGCGAGCCGGCCGGTGAGGGCGTTGCCGTTGGTCAGGGTCATGCCGCGGCCGTAGCGCACGACGTTCATGAAGTGGTGGGTGAGCCGCTTGGCGACGTAGATCGCTGACGTCAGCGAGCGCGTCGCGCGCATGAAATGGATGATGTCCTTGCCCGAGCCGAGCATGATGCCGAACACCGTCAGTTCGGGCAGCGGTGCCCCGATGTTCTTGATGTTGTCGCCGAGTTCGCGCCCATCGAACGGCCGCGCCACCATCGAGCGGCCGCCCTGCTTGCCGCCCGGTGCCTCGGCATCATAGTCGGGAAAAGTGAGCGGCATGTCGAAACGGACCGCCGTCTGCGTGGTGAAGAAGTCGATCGCCTCCGGACCTGCCGTGAGAAAGGCATCCACGCGCGCGGCATCAAAACTGTTGCCGGCCTCATGGCGCAAGTATGTGCGTGCCTCGTCCGGGCTTTCGACGATGCCCCAGGCGCGGGCCAGCGATGTGCCGGGTATCCACAGCCAGCCGCCGGAGCGCGCGGTGGTGCCGCCGAAGCGTGGCTCTTTCTCGACGATCAGGACATCGAGCCCGCCGTGCTTCGCGGTGATCGCCGCCGACATGCCAGAGGCGCCGGAGCCAGCGACGAGCACGTCGCATTCGTAGGTTTCGAAGTCCGTTCCTGAATCAAGAGCCATGATGTCCTACTTCTTCAACAAGGGGCACTTCGATTCGGAAACCGGCCGGAAGGCATCCTCGCCCTTCACCGTCTTGACGATATCGAGGTAATCCCAGGGCTCCTTCGATTCCGACGGCTTCTTGACGCGGGCGAGATACATGTCGCGGATGACGCGGCCGTCTTCGCGCAGCTTGCCGCCGTGGACGAAGGTGTCCTCGATCGGCAGTTCGCGCATCTTCGCCATCACCTTGGCCGGATCGTCGGTCCCGGCGGCCTTGATGGCCTTGAGATAGTGCAGCACGGAGCCGTAGACGCCGGTCTGGATCATTGTCGGCATCACGTTGGTGCGGGCGAAGAACTTCTTCGACCAGGCGCGAGTCTTGTCGTCCATGTTCCAGTAGGACGCCGTAGTGAGGTAGGTGCCCTGCGCGGCATCGAGACCGATGGCATGCACGTCGGTGTCGAACATCAACAGGCCGACCAGCTTCTGCCCGCCGTTGACAAGTCCGAACTCTCCAGCCTGCTTGATCGAATTGTCGGTGTCCTGGCCTGCATTGGCGAAAGCCACCACATTGGCCTTCGAGCCCTGCGCCTGCAACGCGAAGGAGGAGAAGTCCGCGGTGTTGGTTGGATGTCGGACGCTGCCGAGCACCGTGCCGCCGCTTGCCTTGATGAAGCGGGTGGCGTCTTGTTCGAGCTGGTTGCCGAATGCGTAGTCGGCCGTAATGAAGAACCACGATTTGCCGCCTTCAGCAATCACCGCCGAAGCGGTCACCTTTGACAGCGCATAGGTATCGTAGGTGAACTGCACCGTGTTCGGGCTGCACAGTTCATCGGTCAACGTGCTTGCGCCAGGACCAGATAACAGTGCGATCTTGTTACGCTCGCGTGCAAGGTTATGAACGGCAATCGCTATCGCTGAATTGGGAATATCGACCACAGCATCGACCTTGCCGGTATCGAACCAGTTGCGTGCGATCTGAACGCCGACATCCGATTTCATCTGGTGGTCGGCGCTGATGATCTCGATCGGTTTGCCTAGAACCGTGGAGCCGAATTCCTCGACAGCCATCTTCGCGGCTTCGACCGAGCCCGGACCGCTGTTATCGCGTCCCCAGCTCGACAGGTCGGTCAGCACACCAATGCGAATGACATCGTCGGAAATTTGTGCGGAAGCGGCGGACGTCCAAAGCGTGAGCGCGGCAGCCCACGCCAGCAATTGGCGTGTCATGTGTGTTTCTCTCCCGAAATTGGCCCTTGTGCCGGGCCGTGTTTATTGATCGCTTTCGGGCAAGTTAGATATTGACGAAATAGTTTGTCAATAGCGAATTGATGGTTTGCGTCGCAGCGACGATGCCGCGAGAGGTGCGGTCATTCTCTTCCGGCAAGCAGGGGTGGAATTGTAGGGATGAACTCTGGGCCGGTGGGTGGAAGCTGCGGCGTTTGGGTTGCCCTTCGCAGGGACGACAATCCCCCCCCTACGACTTCCGATGGCTCGCATTCACCGCGATCGCCGCCGCCGCGGTGCGGTTCTCGACGCCGAGCTTGGCGTAGATCTGCTCGAGGTGCTTGTCGACGGTGCGCGGGCTCAGTCCCAGGATCTGCGCGATGTCGCGGTTGCTCTTGCCCTTGCTGAGCCACGACAGCACTTCGCCCTCGCGGCCGGTGAGGCCGAGTTCCTTGCTGAATTCCGCTGGCATATAGGCGGCGGTATCTTTCGCCAGCCGCAGCAGGAATTCATCGGGGCCGACCTTGCCCATATATTGCAGCCGCAGCAGCTCGTTGTTCGGAAACCCTGCCGAAGGCGGCGCCTTCGATCCGGCCTTGGCCTTCTGCATCTGTTCGAGCCATTGCAGCATCACCGGCGGCAGCAGCAATTCGTCGTCGGCTTGCGCGATCAGATTGTCGGCGAGCAGTTTCTGCGCCTGCGGGGTGGCCCACAGGATGCTGCCCTGGCTGTTCACCGCCAGCAGAAAGCGGCCGGAGACGTCGAGCGCGGTGCGCGCGCTCTGCGTCAGCCGGGCATTGGCCAGATGCACGCGGATCCGCGCCAGCATTTCCTCGATGACGATCGGTTTGGTCACATAGTCGACGCCGCCGGCCTCCAGGCCGCGGACGATGTGTTCGGTTTCGGCAAGACCGGTCATGAAGATCACCGGGACGTCGCTGAGGCCGGCATCGCGCTTCAGCCGCCGGCAGGTCTCGAAGCCATCGATGCCCGGCATCACGGCGTCGAGCAGCACGATGTCCGGGGTGATCTGCTCGACGATCCGCATCGCGGCAGCACCATCCATCGCCACCATCACCGTCATGCCGGCGCCGTCCAGCGCGTCGGTCAAGAGCCGCAGCGTCTCCGGGGAATCGTCGACCACCAGCGCGACGTCGCGTTTTTTGGGCTCAGTGATCATAGCTGTACAATGTCTTGAGCGTGGCCATGTACTGGTCGAGATCGAAGCGGTCGATCAGCGAGCGCATCTGCGCGACGAAGTCGGCGTGCTCGGGATAGTCACCGCCGATCTCGTCGAGTTTGATCTGGATGGCGCGGATGTGACCCATCTGCCCTAGGCTGATCAGGTCCTCGACATGCTGCACCGGCGGGCGCAATCCGCTCGGCGTCCATTGCGGCACCACGATCTCGTCGTCGCGCTCATATTGCCATTCGATCTTCAGAAGTTGTCCGATCAGTTCGAGCAAGCGGGGGATATCGATGGGCTTCATCAGGTAGCCGTCATGGAACGGCTGCGCCAGCGGTGCGCCGTGGGCTTCCAGCGCGCTGGCCGAAACCATCAGGATGCGCGCCTGGTGATGCCCCGTCGAGCGCAAGGTTTCCGCCACCGTCCAGCCGTCCATCCCCGCCATCGAGATGTCGAGCAGGAACAGGTCGGGCCGGCAATGCTGGGCGAGGCTGAGGCAGGCCATCCCGTCCGGCGCGCTGAGCAGGATGAAGCCGAGCGGCGTCAGCACCTCGCGCAGCAGGTCGCGCTGGGTCGGATCGTCGTCGGTGACCAGGATGGTTTTTCGCGCACCGTGATAGCCGAAGATCGGCGCATCCACCGGCGCGATCCGGGTCGGGTTGGTGACTTCCGACAGCAGCATCTTGACGCGAAACGTGCTGCCGGTGCCGACCGTGCTGGTAACGCGGATGTCGCCGCCCATCACGCCCGCCAGCAACTTGCTGATCGTAAGCCCCAGTCCGGTCCCGGTGTGCGGCTGCGACACGCCGAGCGCGCCGCGCTCGAACGGCGCGAAGATGCGCTCGAGGTCGTCGGCGCGAATGCCGGGGCCGGTGTCGATCACTTCGAATTCCGCCACCGGGCTGCGGTAGTGGATCACGAACTGGACGCTGCCGGTCTGCGTGAACTTGATCGCGTTCGACAGCAGGTTGATCAGGATCTGGCGCAGCCGCTTCTCGTCGGCATAGACCACCACCGGCAGCACGTTCGGCCGCCGGAACACGAAGTCGATGCCCTTCGCGGCGGCCTGCAGCCGGAACATGCCGACCAGCTGATCGAGGAAGTCGGTGAGGCGCACCTCGTCGCGCGACAGATACAGCCGGCCGGCCTCGATCTTCGAAATATCGAGAATGCCGTCGATCAGGCCGGACAGGTGATCGGCGCTGCGGCGGACAACACGCACCTGGTCGCGCGGCTTGGCCTGCAGGCTGGGATCCTGTTCGAGCAATTGCGCATAGCCGCTGATGGCGTTGAGCGGCGAGCGCAGCTCGTGGCTGAGGCCGACCACGTAGCGGCTCTTGGCGAGGTTGGCGGATTCCGCGACTTCCTTGGCGCGCTGCAATTCGGCATCGGTGCGCTTGTGCGCGACGATCTCCTGCATCAGCAGCGCTGTCTGCCGCTTGGTCTCGGCTTCCGCGGCGCGGCGGCTTTGCTTGGCCAGCACGAACAGCCACGCGACGACGCCGATGATGATGGTCAGCGCGAAGAACACCTTCCAAAGCACATCAGCCAGTTGCGGACTGTCGGAGGGTTCAGCCGCCGACGTCTGCAGATAGATCATGCCCAGCGTCAGGCCGACCAGCCCGGCGGATAGTGCGAACACGCCGAGGTAATGGCCGAGCTGCGAATTGATGCGGGCATAGATCGGCTCCGGCAGCAGCTTGCCCAGCGTCGCCGAGACCTGCGCCTGGATCCGCGCATGCGGCTTGCAGAGGTCGTGGCAGCGCGCGTCGAGCGAGCAGCACAGTGAGCAGATCGGTCCGGCATAGGCCGGACAGGAGGCCATGTCCTCCGGCTCGAACGAATGCTCGCAGATACAGCACTGGATCGCCGGCAGGTTCTGCCACGCCCGCCTTGGCTTGCGTGCGATGTAGTATTTGCCGTCGGTTGCCCAGGCGATCAGGGGCGCGGTGACCAGTGCGGCGATCAGCGCTACGAACGGCGATAGCGCCTTCGCGGTCGGCCCGAACAGGCCGTAGAACGCGCTGATCGACATCACGGTGGCGGCCAGCATGGCGCCGACGCCGACCGGGTTGATGTCGTAGAGATGCGCGCGCTTGAACTCGATGTGCTGCGGACGCAGGCCCAGCGGCTTGTTGATGACGAGGTCCGCCACCAGCGTGCCGACCCAGGCGATAGCGACATTGGAATACAGCGCCAGCGTCTGTTCCAGCGCC
>JAQGKA010000265.1 GCA_028290355.1 Tardiphaga sp.
CGAATCCATAGCGATATTGATCGACATCGATCTGGCGAACCCGATCGACGGTCTCTTGTACGGCAGCCATTTTACCCTCCGCTCGCGGTTTCAAGGACCGCGGTGGATCAATTCCGAAGCTTATACGGTTCTGTACGATGTTCCGCTGAGAAAATCACCTGCCTTAGAACCGTTCAAGCAGTGTTTCGTCGCTATGTTTAAGTAGTGTACCCGCGAGCTTTCGCCAAGCCTCCAGACAGCGATCAATGTCAGCTTCGGTGGTTGACCAGCCCAGACTCAGGCGCACGGCGCCCCTGGCCAGTTCCGGGCCGTAGCCCATGGCTTCCAGCACATGCGACGGTTGCACCTTGCCCGAGGAACAGGCTGACCCCGACGATACCGCGATACCTTCGAGGTCGAAGCCAATCACCGCGGTCTCCGCGCGCAGCCCAGGCGCACCGAACAACGTCGTGTTGGGCAGCCGCGGCACGTGGTGCGAAAAGACCACCGTGCCACAGGTTTGCCGCAAGCCTTCCTCCAGACGATGCCGCAATTTTACCACCCGGTCCATGTCGCCCAGCGAGGCCATCGCCGCCTTCACGGCAGCCCCAAAACTCGCGATTCCCGCGACGTTCTCGGTTCCCGCCCGACGCCCTAGCTCCTGCCCGCCGCCGCGCAGCAGCGCGTCCAGCCCGGCGATCCCCTCGGCCAGAATCAGCGCGCCGACGCCCTTCGGGCCGCCGATCTTGTGCGCAGAAACTGAAAGAAGATCGGCCCGCAATAGCTTGATATCGATCGCTATTTTACCAAGCGCCTGCACCGCATCGACATGCAGCAACCCGCCCGCTTGATGTACGATCTCGGCAATCTCCGCGACCGGCTGCAGCGCCCCGGTCTCGTTATTGGCTGACATCACCGACACCAGCGCCGGAGCTCCATCAGCGAGTAGCAGCGCGCGCAACTGTTCTAGATTGACGACACCTTCCCGGCTGACGCCCAAAACTTCAATCTTTTCAGATGGAAACCGCCCACCCGCCAGCACCGACGCATGCTCGATTGCCGACACGATCAGCCGCTGCACCGGCGGTCCCGGCTTCCGGAATAGCCCCGGCGTCAGCGCCAGCACATTGGCCTCGGTGCCGCCCGACGTGAACACTACATTGCGCGCATCTGCAGCAACTGCTGCAGCAATCGCGTGACGGGCATCCTCCACCAGCCGGCGGGCCTGGCGGCCCTCCGCATGCACGGAGGAGGGATTGCCGCTCAGATCCCACGCCGCCGCCATCGCCGCCCGCGCCTCGGGGCGCAACGGCGTCGTCGCATTCCAGTCGAGATAGACCCGCTCGCGTGCCAATTCGTTTTTACCTTCAGGGAGTTGTGGCCCCATGCCGCGGAAACGTCCGAGCCAGGGCCGAGCTGCAGCAGTGTATCGCAACTGGCACTCAAAAGCGCCCGCGACATTGCATGTCTGCTGCCTTGCGGCGTTCAATATGCTTGCTTTTCGCCCCTTGCCTCATGGTAGAACGCGGCCTCAGCTTCACCCGGCGCCGCCCGCAGATCACCAAAGCGACGCCCGATCCGCCCCTTTTGACGCAGGGCTCCCCGAGCCCAACCGCCGAACCCTGCGCGAAGTCGGTTGATTTTACCAAGGATCACCCATGCCCGAAGTCATTTTCACCGGTCCCGCAGGCCGCATCGAAGGCCGCTATCACCCGGCCAAGCAGAAGAATGCGCCGATCGCGATGGTGCTGCATCCGCATCCGCAGTTCGCCGGCACCATGAATCACCAGATCATCTACCAGTGCTACTACGCCTTCGTGCACCGCGGCTTCTCGGTGCTGCGATTCAATTTCCGCGGCGTCGGCCGCAGCCAGGGCTCGTTCGATCACGGCACCGGCGAATTGTCGGATGCGGCAGCGGCGCTCGACTGGGCACAGACCATCAATCCGGAAGCGCGCGCCTGCTGGGTCGCCGGGTTCTCGTTCGGCGCCTGGATCGGCATGCAGCTTTTGATGCGCCGCCCCGAGGTCGAAGGTTTCATTTCGATCGCGCCGCCGGCCAATCTCTACGACTTCTCGTTCCTGGCGCCCTGCCCGTCCTCGGGCCTGATCGTGCATGGCGAGAAGGATGCGGTGGTGCCGCCGAAGGACGTCAACACGCTGGTCGAGAAGCTGAAGACCCAGAAGGGCATCGTCATCGACCAGCACATCATCCCCGGCGCCAACCACTTCTTCGACGGCAAGCTGCAGCCACTGATGGAATCGGTCACCGGCTATCTCGACATGCGCCTAGCGAACGTACGCTAGACGGATCGCGCGTTACGCCGCGAGCTTCAGCAGGTGCGCGTCGTAGCGCACCAGGAAGGCGTAGAGCAGTTCCGGATAATCAGAGGGCACGGCACTCCTGACGCTCGGACGCAGCGCGAGCTGCGTGCGCCAGGCCCGCAGCTTCGGCGTCTCAGCGAAAATGCGGAGATCGCTGAGCCGATCGAACACGTCAAAATAGCGGAAGATCGGCGCGAAGACCGCATCGACGAGACTGAATGCCGCGCCGGCAAAATACGGCCCCGCCCCAAGCGCGGTCTCAACACGCGCGAATTTTGCAGCGACCGCGGCACGCTTGGTTTCGAACACCGCGGAATCGGTCGTGGTTTCGAGACCCCACAGCTCGGTGAGGATCGACGAGCCGAATTCCATCCAGGCGCGATGCTGCGCACGTTCCAGCGCATCCTGCGGATGCAGCTTCGGCCCGCCGAACGCCTCGTCGATATATTCGCAGATGACATTGCTCTCGAAGAGGACCGCTTCGCCTTTATCGGTGGAGACCTGCAACAGCGGCACCTTGCCGAGCGGTGAAATCGCCAGGAACCACCCAGGCTTGTTGGCGAGATCGATGTCGATCCGCTCGAACGGCACGCCCTTCTCCGCCAGCGCAATCGCTGCGCGCTGCACGTAGGGACAAAGCTTGTGGCTGATCAGTTTCAGATTTTGCGTCATGGCAGTATCCCTGTTGGTCCGTTCGACATCACCGAGATAGATGCACTTGCATGATTTTGTCAAGATGAATGCAATTGCATGAACAAGGGATTCTTTGTCGGCCTGCGCAAGTGCCTCGCAAGCATGAGCCCGGGAGGCCGAGGGGCACCGTCCGGGTCGACTACGGGGCCCTGCTTTCAATGGCTGAACGTGGTCAGGTGAAGGCAGGGAAGGACGCCTGGATGAAAGTCCGGTGGGCACGGCGCAAGCGCGCCTTTGCCTACCCTATGCCGGTCGCGCAAGCGCCTTACCCCCCCCTTTCAAACAGAAAAAACCCTTCGGCCGGGGCATGGCCGAAGGGTTCTGGAGATCTACGATCGACGTTTCAGGTCCCTCTACGGGAAGCCTGATTAGAACGAGCGCAGAATTTGGACAGAGCCGTTGTAGAGGTTCTGGTCCTTGAGCGTGTAGGTCTGGGCGGCGGGCTTGCCGGAGACGTTGCCGGTGTAGGTGCCGTTCAGATCCTGGTCCATGCGGGTGTAGATGAACTCAGCCGACAGGGTCAGGTTCTTGACCGGGGTCCAGGAGGTCTTGGTCCCGACCGAGGCGAGGCCCAGATCGAAGCTGCCGGTGGCAGCCAGCGTGCCCGCGGTGGTCGTTGCCGCGGAGGTGCTGGTGCTCAGCTTGCCGCCACCTGCGCCGAACGCTGCGAACAGCATGGCGTTGCCGCTGTCGCCATACGAGATGTGGCTGTAGTTGCCGAACAGTGACGTACGCCAGTTCGGATTCCAGTAGTGCTCGTAGAACGCGCTGACTTCCCAGGCGTTGCTCTGCTGGATCGAACCGCCGGTGCTGAACACGCCGTCCAGCACATAGCCGAAGGCGAGGCTGTTGCCGTCGAACTTGGCATAGCGACCGCCGCCATTGCTGTCATTGGTGCCGCCGAAGATGTATTTGGCTGCGCCCTTGGCATAGGCTGCTTCGATCTTCAGGCTGTCGCCAGAGCCGGTTGGCAGGGTCTTGAACTCGACCGCACCGCTGACGGCAAAGCCGTAAGCATCTTCCGGATGACCGGTGGTCTCGTTGGCGCCATAGAAGCCGCCGCTGACTTCATGCATCGCCGCAGCGAAGTGCAGCGAACCCCAGGCCTGATCGAGGCGAATGTTGCCGACGATGTCAGGAATGTGGTTGCCGGCCTGGGAGTTGCCCAGGAAGGTGTTGCCTGAGCTGGCGCCAGCGCCGCCGTAGGCGTTCTGCAAGAACATCGCAGCGCCCGGAGCAACGATGGGGTTAGCGGTGTTGTAGAGGCCGGCGTTGCGATAGGGCGAGGCGTTCTCAAGCGAGATCGTGCCCGACACGCCGTTGCCGAAGCTGGCGGTGTAGGCCAGCTGCGGAATACCGGTCGTGTTGTGCGAACCCATCGGGAGACCCGATGAGATCGTCGGCTTGGTCAGCGCCCACTGCGGATCGAACTGCGAAACAGCCTTACCTGCGGTGAAGCCGGCGAACTGGATGAAGGCAAAATCGACTTCGAGGAAGCCGCCGGAGATGGCTTCGCGGTTCTGCGAGAAGTCCATCTGGACGTTCGAATAGGTGCGGACGACGCCGTATTCCGAGGCGGTGCGCGTATCGGTGGTCAGGTTGATACGTTCACGGGTCGTGAAGTAATCCTTGGTCCACAGGTTGTTGCCACCGTTGCCGCCCTGCCAGTATGGCGCGTCGTACAAGGTGCCGTTGAACGTGGTGTCCAAACGGATCGCGCCGCCGATCTTGATGCAGGTGTCGGTGCCCGGGATGTAGTAGAAGCCGGCGCCGTAGAGCGAGCAAATCTTCACATATTCGACCGCTTTGGCCTTGACGGGAAGATCGGCTGCCTGGGCTCCGCCCATGGCGAGAAGGCTCGCCGCCGAGCCGAGAATTAGGCCCTTTATCGTAGTCATGTAACCTCCAAGTTGTTTGCAGAAGCGGACCGGATGGGGTGGGCTTTGGTCCTCTTGACCCGTTGCCCCCACCCTGCGTGCTCGCTGCGGTGAGTGCCGCAACGATCGCGTCAGCGTCGGAAACCTTCGGGCGGCCCCATCAGATTGCCCCTGATGAAACCGCGGCCACTTGGTACGCTAAATTAGGCTTTTACAATGCCTTATTTTTACCGGCTTAAGAACAGAGTGCGGCTGTGTTTTCCAAGCAACACGTTTTGTCGCGTGTCATGCGCTTGTCATCCAATTTCACCCGCAATATGGTAACGTAAATGTGTTAGGTGCAGAAAATGGCCGTTAGGCGCAGACCCTCGATTGACGGAGCAGCGGCTTCCAAACCGCAGAAACCAAAAGCGGTTGGTCGAATCACGGCGAGCCAGCGCGACGCGTTTGACGAGTTTCTCTGGAACATCCTCTCCATCAGCAATTTCTTCGAGGAAATCAGTTTTGCGTGGGCCCAGATGCTGGGCGTCAATGTCCACCAGTGGATGATCCTGATGGCGATCCGGGATCTTGACCGCGGCAACGGCGTCTCGGTCACCGGCGTTTCAGCGAAGCTGCATGCCGATCCCTCGTTCGTCACGCAGCAAAGCAAGAATCTGGAAAAGCTCGGCTTCCTGCGTCGCGCCAACTCCGCGGAAGACGCGCGCGTCGTGCTGATGTCCCTGACCAGCAAGGCCTCCAAGGAAATCGGCAAGCTGCTGGCCGCGCAGGAGCCTGCGAAGAAATCGATCTTCTGCGATCTCGAAGGCCATTCCCTGGATGACGTCAACGCGAAGCTGTCGTTGCTTCGCGAGAAATTCCAGCGGACGGCGAAGAGGCTGGCGGCCGAACTCTGAGAGCGCCTGGCGCATGGCGCCTTCGCAAACCCACCCGCAACAATCTTCAATCCGGCCGCGCGACGATCCCGCCGGTCATCGGGATCGGCACCCCCGTGGTGGCGGGATAGCTCAGCGGCAGGCCTTTCAGACCGCGCGCCGCGAGAAAGCCGAACGCCTGCGCCTCCATGGCGTCGGCGGACCAGCCCAGCGCATCGGCGGCTTCCACCGTCGCGGGCGCCAGTTTTTCGCGCAGCATTCGCAGCATGGTCAGATTGCGGGCACCGCCGCCGGTGACGATCCAGCTTTTCGGTGGCGTGGGCAGCAACGGCGCGATGCCGGCGATCGCCGCAGCCGTGAACGCGGTCAGGGTTGCCGCGCCATCGGCTGCCGGCATGTCGCGCAACACCAGCGCGGCAAAATCGTTGCGATCCAGCGATTTTGGCGGCGGGGCTGCGAAGAACGGATGCTGCAGCCCGCGCGCGACCCAGGCGTCATCGACATGGCCCTCCGCCGCCAGCCGGCCTTCACAGTCGAACGGCTGGCCAGTGGAACGGAACATGAAATCGTCGAGCAGCGCATTGCCCGGGCCGGTGTCGCAGGCGATCAGCCCGTCGGCGCCGTCGATATAGGTGACGTTGGAGACACCGCCGATATTGACCACGGCGATGGGCCCGTCGCGGCCCAGCGCCTGCGCCAGTGCGCGATGATAGACCGGCACGAAGGGGGCGCCCTGCCCGCCGGCGGCCACGTCGGCGGCGCGAAAATCGTGCATGATCGGAATATGGATGGCGCGGGCCAGCGCCAGCGCGTCGCCGATCTGCACCGTCAACCGCTCGGCCGGGCGATGCAGCACGGTCTGGCCGTGAAATCCGACGATATCGACGTTCTCTCGGGCGATGTGATTTTGCGCGGTAAATGATGCCACCGCCTCCGCATGGGCCGTAGTGACGACGCGCTCGGCCTCGGCCAGAATGCCCGGCCGATCCTCGCGTTGCGACAGGTGCACCGCCTCGGCCAGCGCCTGGCGCAGCAGCCCCCGCTCGGGCTCGGAATAGGGCCGGTAGCCCGACGGACCGAACGCCCGCACCTGCCGGCCATCGGTTTCGATCAAGGCGACATCGACCCCGTCCAGCGAGGTTCCGCTCATCAGCCCGATCGCGGTCAGCATTGTCGGCACGCCAAGGCTACCTTTCAGGTCCAACTTGTGTCGAACAGCCCGATCTTATAATGCCACACGGCACGCAGGGATGGCAGGGGCCGGCCCCCACCATGCTGCCAATCCGTTGCGACAGCGTAAAAGAATCATGACCCGAGTCGCATACCAATGACAGCATTCAAATCCGATTTCCTGAACGTGCTGCAGAGCCGCGGCTTCATCCATCAGATTTCCGACCCGGAAGCGCTGGATGCGGCCTGCAGCAAGGGGCCGGTTACCGCCTATGTCGGCTATGACGCCACCGCGACCAGCCTCCACATCGGCAATCTGATTTCGGTAACCATGCTGCACTGGTTCCAGGAAACCGGGCATCGCCCAATCACGCTGATGGGCGGCGGCACCTCGATGGTCGGCGACCCCTCGTTCCGCGACGACCAGCGCCAGCTGCTGACCCAGGAAACCATCGCCAGCAACATCGAAGGCATCAAGAGGATCTTCGCGCGCATGCTCGGCTACGGCGACGCACCGACCGACGCGCTGATGGTCAACAATGCGGACTGGCTGCTGAAGCTGAACTATGTCGAATTCCTGCGCGATGTCGGCCGGCATTTTTCCGTCAACCGGATGCTGGCCTTCGACAGCGTGAAGCT
>JAQGKA010000635.1 GCA_028290355.1 Tardiphaga sp.
GAATGATGGTGGCCTTGTGGATCGGGTCGGTGGCGATGACGTTGAGGCCGACGATGGCGTGACCGCCCTCGTGATAGGCCGTCAGCATCTTCTCTTCCTCGGTCATGACCAGCGACTTGCGCTCGGCGCCCATCATCACCTTGTCTTTGGCTTCCTCGAATTCGGCCTGGGTCACCATGCGCTTGTTGCGCCGCGCCGCGGTCAGCGCCGCCTCGTTGACGAGGTTCATCAGATCAGCGCCGGAGAAGCCGGGCGTGCCGCGCGCGATGGTCTTGAGGTTGATATCCGGCGCCAGCGGCACCTTGCGGACGTGAACTTTCAGGATCTGTTCGCGGCCGACGACATCCGGGTTCGGCACCACCACCTGGCGGTCGAACCGGCCGGGACGCAGCAGCGCGGGATCCAGCACGTCGGGCCGGTTGGTGGCCGCGATCAGGATCACGCCCTCATTGGCCTCGAAGCCGTCCATCTCGACCAGCAACTGGTTCAGCGTCTGCTCGCGCTCGTCATTGCCGCCGCCGAGACCGGC
Source organism: Tardiphaga sp. (assembly GCA_028290355.1). Taxonomy (GTDB): domain Bacteria; phylum Pseudomonadota; class Alphaproteobacteria; order Rhizobiales; family Xanthobacteraceae; genus Tardiphaga. Next base: position 530 of record JAQGKA010000635.1, read on the forward strand.
GCCGCGATGACGGCCGACCGCATCGATTTCGTCGATGAAGATGATGCAGGGCGCGTTCTTCTTGGCCTGCTCGAACATGTCGCGGACCCGGCTGGCGCCGACGCCGACGAACATTTCGACAAAGTCCGAACCGGAAATTGTGAAGAATGGCACGTTGGCTTCGCCGGCGACCGCGCGTGCGATCAGCGTCTTGCCGGTGCCGGGAGGTCCGACCAGCAGCACGCCGCGCGGAATCCGTCCGCCGAGCCTCTGATACTTGCCGGGGTCGCGGAGAAATTCGACGATCTCCTGCAAATCCTGCTTGGCTTCATCGACACCCGCGACGTCCTCGAAGGTGACGCGGCCATGGGCCTCGGTCAGCATCTTGGCGCGCGACTTGCCAAAGCCCATCGCCTTGCCGGCGCCGCCCTGCATCTGCCGTGACAGGAAGATCCAGACGCCGATCAGCGCGATGAACGGGAGCCATGAGACCAGGAGCGAGACGAACCACGGCACGTTGTCGCCGGGCGGCTTCGCGGTGATCGAGACCTTGCCGTCATAGAGGCGCTTCACCAGCGTGGGGTCGCTGGGCGCGTAGGTCTGGAAGCTGGAGCCGTTGGTGAAGGTGCCGTGAATCTCCGGCCCCTGGATGACGACGTCGCGCACATGGTTCTGATCGACCTCGGTCAGAAGCTGCGAGAACGAGATGTCCTGCGAGGCTGCGCGCTGACCAGGATTCTGGAAGAGCGTGAACAGCGCCAGCAGCAGCAAAACGATAATGACCCAGAGGGCGAAATTGCGCAGATTGGCGTTCATCGATCTTCCTTCGTCGCCGCCCGGATCGCGGCCTTATTCCCTAGGGTCGCCTCAAGGGCTTCACCCTGGGTCGGTTGGGTACAATCTAGGTGCGACTGGGGGCGCTGCCAAGGGAACTGGAATGGACTATTTAACGCATGTAGACCGACTTCCGGTTCAAATAATGGCGGCAATTAGCGGGTTTTCCCACGGTAGTTAAGACATCGCTGGGCCGAGGCCGTGCTTTGCGTCAATCCGTTCGACGGCGGCGCGGAGGCGCCGGCACGATTCGCAGCCGATCCTGGGTAAGGCTGACCAGCGCGCCGGCGAGCGTCTGCTTCAGCCGGATACCTTTTCCGCCTGCCGCGAAGGCTGCATCGATCGCCGACAGCAGCGTCTCCACCTTGCCGAGTTCGGCGGGGCCTTCATGGCCAACCTTGTTGATCATGCGCAACAGGAGCCGGACCCGGATTTCCTCGACCAGCGCGGCAAAGGCTTTGGCATCGATGCCATCATTCGCCTCGCCCTGGCCATGCAGCGCGAGAAAACGCTCGGCGCCATCGACCAAGAGCTCCAGCGCCGCATTGGCCCGCGCCAGTCGCGCCGCCAGCCGGGCGAGATTGCGCGAATCGAACCCCTCGGCCGAAAGCGCCGGCATCAGCGCGCGGAGACGGGGCCGGGTGAAATGGGGGTCATGGTTGGTCGGATCGACCGCGAATTCGACCTTCGCTTTCTTCAGTGTCGCGATCAGCTGCGCCTTTGGGATGGTGAGGAACGGCCGCGCCAGCAGCACGCCGTCGCGCTCGGTTTGCCGTGCCATCGCCGCCAGCCCCGCGATGCCGCTGCCCCGCGCCATCCGCATCAGGAGTGTCTCGGCCTGGTCGTCCCTCGTATGCGCGGTAAGGACATGCGTTGCGCCGCCCGCCCGCGCGGCCTTCGCGAGCAGCTTGTAACGCGCCTCCCGCGCCGCCGCCGGCAGACCGGTTTTCGGCTTGTCACCGGTCCAGCGCAGCGTGCGATGGGGCAGTTCGAGGGAGGCCGCCAGCCGCTTGACGTCGCGCGCCTCGCGGGCGGCTTCGGGGCGCAGACCATGATCGACGGTGATGGCGATGAGGTTGGGACCGCGCTTCAGGGTGCGGCGCCAGCGTGCGGCGAGCCACATCAGCGCGATCGAATCTGGGCCGCCGGAGACCGCAAGGATCAGCGCCGGCGCCGTTGTCCAGTCAGCGAACAGCTGCTTGGCGTGCCGCGCCGAGATCGGCGAATGGTCGTCGTCAGGCATGAGCTTCGGAAAACCGGTTGCCGCCCCGGATCGGGTCCGGAGCCCTGCTCTAGCACTTAACGCGTTTTTGCTCGCGGTCCACCGCCTGTTTCACGCCAGCCGAGGCCCGCGGATATTTCCGCAGCACCTCGCCGAAGGCCGCGCAGGCGGCTTCCTTTTCCTTCAGCGCCGCCAGCGATTGGCCAAGCCGCAACAGCGCATCCGGGGCCTTCGCCGAGGTGTCGAACTTGGTGGTCACGCCGAGGAAGGCTTCGGCGGCATCGCGATAGCGCTGGCGCTGGAAGAAGCTCTCGCCGAGCCAGTACTGCGAATCCGCGATCTGGGGATCGCTGGGATACTTCTGCGCGAAGTTGCGCATGGTCTCTTCGGCCAGCGCGTAGTCGCGACGCTGCATGTAGCCGATCCCAAGGTCGAATTCGTCCTTCGGCGTCGCACCGGGTGGCAGAGTGGTCAGACCTGCGCCTGCGCCAGCGCCGGGATCGCGCGGCAGCGCTGCCGCTCCGGCGCGCGGGCTGACATTGTTGAGTTCGAGCGGCTCCCCTGCCCCACGGCCATTCGGCGCGCCAACCGGCGCATTGGCCGTCACCGGCAGTTGGCCTCCGCCGAGCGCCCGCGGCGCGCCAGGAGCAGTCGGGTTCGCGTTGGGATCGAAGGCGTCATTGCGACGCCCGCCCCGCGGCGGGGGCGTGGGATCCTGCGCGATCGGCGCCGGAGCGGCGATCTGCTGGTCGTAAACCTGTGGCTGAGCGGGTTGCCGAGGGGCCGGCCCGGGCTGCACCGGCGCTGCCGCGACGCCCGGACGAGCATTGCCGGCCGGCGGTACCCCCGCCTGCAACTGGCGGAGCTGCTCTTCAAGCTGGCGATTGCGGAACTGAAGCTCTTCGTTCTGCCCGGTCAGCTGGCGCAACTGGCCTTCGAGCTGCTGGACCCGGACTTCCGGATCAACGTCATCGGTCTGCGACTGCGCGAAGGCCTGCGACGACAGCATCAGCGCCGCGGAAACCGCGGCCGCGCGTACGAGCATATGAAATGGGGATGACATGTTTGCCTGACGAATGAAAGTTCGCGCCACATCGAAAGCGCACCACATTGAGAGCTTCACTACGCCGAAAATGTGACTTTCGACAGCTGCAAACGCAGCGGCAACAAAACAAAACCGGCGCCTGCCCGAAGGCAGACGCCGGCTTCTTGATATCAACGCTTCGCTCAGGCGCCGGCGTTCAGCACGGTGACGGCGCGGCGATTCTGCGACCAGCACGAGATGTCGTTACACACCGCGACGGGACGTTCCTTGCCGTAGGAGATCGTCCGCATCCGGCTGGCATCGATGCCGCGCGAGGCCAGGAAGGTACGGACCGACTGGGCACGGCGGGCGCCCAGCGCAATATTGTATTCACGTGTGCCGCGCTCGTCGGCATGGCCCTCGATGGTGAAGGAGTAGCGGTTGTAGCTCTGCAGCCACTGCGCCTGCTTCTCCAGGGTGGCGATCGCCTGCGGCGACAGCTCGGTCTGGTCACTCTCGAAGAAGACGCGGTCGCCGACATTGACCACGAAGTCCTGCTGGCTGCCCGGCGTCGCGGCATTGGCCATCGCACCGTCGCCCCCGAGCGGGTTCTTGTTGGCGCAAGCGCCCATCGACAGCGCGACGGCAAGCACCGCAGCCAGTTTTAATCCCTGGAGGATACGCATCTGATGTTTCATTTCGGAGCCTCCACGCTCACGCTTTTTCCAACTGATTACCGGTCTACAGGGCGTTGGTTAAGCGAACGTTCCGTCAACCTTGATGAGGTGTTGCCAAACCCGATCAAATGCCACAGGCCGCCGAAAAGCAACCGCATGGTTAATGGGTTGTAAATGTGGCGCGACGGTGAAGGCGGCCTGCCTATTGGAACGGCTTTTATGAACGGTCGCAGGTTCTTGTAGAAGTTCGCGTCTAAATCCGGCCGCGGCCCATATTTGAGGCAGGCATGACGGCGACCGAGGAATCGATCGGGAACTCGGGGCCGCTGAGCGCCGGAGACGGATGCATGCTGTTGCGCTCGAACAGCATTCGCCGCTCGAAAAAGCTCGAACGGAAATACGGGTAGCGCGCAAATACCCGGTCGCGCATGGCAGGAAAGTTCACCGCCATCAAAGCGAGCGGCTTGGTCAGCGTCGGGTAAGGCCGCGGCGCGCAAAGCGACTCGTGAAGAAAGACGCGTCGGTAGAACGCCTGATGCTCGGCCCGGGCTGTGGCCGTTCCGATGTCGGCATTGAAATACGAACAAGCGACATAGGCCAATCGCAACGTCATGTAGGGCAGATGAGTCAGCTTCTGATGCGGTTCGGCGACGAAGCGATTGGGATCGACGATAATCTTGCCGCGGGCAAGTTCAGGCTTCAGGATATCGGGGAAGGCATCGACCGCCGGCGTATCCGGATGTTCGGGAGTGGCCACGCTGATACGCAATGAACTGGCCAGCTGGCCGTCCACGAAGACTCCGAACACCCAGGAATTCGGCGCCTCGTCAAACCGGTCCGTCAAGCGGCGATCCGACCGCGGCTCGATGGCGCCCTCATGAAGATAGGCGCGGTAACGCAAGCTGTAGATGGCTTGCTTCTCGGCTTCGGTTTCCGCCAGGCGGTAGTCGACCCGATCGAGAAGTTCGGTGCCGTGCCCGATGAAGCCACTTACAGTCTCAACCGCAGCCATTCGACGCCTTCCTTACGCGCACCCGAACACCTATGAAAGGTTAATGGTTTCCTAACATAAGTCAAAGATGTGTATTCATTAGGGTTAACTAACCGCGGAGAAACTCTCGGCTTCGCGGCGGAAACTACCCGAAACAGTAAGCTATTTCTGCCAGGCTATTGAGTGCGACGGCAACGTCTTTGGCTGTTGATCGTCCTGCTGGCGGCCATGCGACGCATTCAACAACTGGCGCACGCGCGTTGCCGGAACCGGACGACTGAACAGATAACCCTGCGCCTCGGTCACCGTACCATCGGCGCTGATCAGCTCGAGTTGCTCGTTGGTCTCGATTCCCTCGACCACCACCGACATGCCGAGATCGGCACTGAGCCGCGCCACGCCCCGCAGCAGCGTCAGCGGACGATCGGTATCGATGCCTTCGAGGAAGGAGCGATCGATCTTCACTTTCTGCAGCGGGAAGTTATGCAGATAGCTCAGGCTTGAATAGCCAGTCCCGAAATCGTCGAGCGAAATCCGGCACCCCGCCGCGTGCAGTTGCGACAGCGCATCATGAGTCCACTGCGTATTGCGCAGCAGGGACGACTCGGTGATCTCGACTTCAAGGCGATGCGCCGGCAGGCCGGAGATTTCGAGCGCGTAACGAACTTCGCCCAGTACATCGCGCTGATGAAACTGTTGCGATGAAAAATTGACGGCGACGCTGACAGCTTCGGGCCACTTCATGCATTCGATACAGGCCTTGCGCAAAATCCAGCGGCCAAGGTCGACGATCAGACCCATATCTTCAGCGACCGGAATGATGTCGATCGGCGAGACCGTGCCGCGGATCGGATGATTCCAGCGCAGCAAGGCCTCGCAGGTCGAAATCCGACCGGACTTCAGATTGACGAGCGGCTGGTAGTAAAGTTCGAACTCTTCGTTGGCGAGCGCCTTGCGCAGGTCGAGCTCGAGGACGCGGCGCGCTTCTACCGTCTGGGCCATCTCGTCGCGGAAGAAGCAGAACGTTCCGCGTCCCGAGGCTTTGGCACGGTACAGCGCCATGTCGGCATTCTTCAGCAGATTGTCGGCGCTAACGCCGGGCTGCGTCATCGCGATGCCAACGCTGGCGCCGATTTCGACCTGGTGATTGTTGACGTCGTAACGCTCGCTGAGCCGCTCGACGATGCGACGAGCAAGATCGGCGGCATCGTGGTTGGACTTGATGCCGCGCTGGAAGACGACGAATTCATCGCCGCCGAACCGGGCAACGAAGTCATCCGCACGCAACATTTCGCGCATCCGGTCGGCGACCATGCATAGCAACTGATCGCCGCAGGGATGCCCGAGCGTGTCGTTGACCTGCTTGAATTGATCGAGATCGACAAACAGCAGCGCGGAGAGCGAGGTCGTATCGGCGCCCTTCAGCATGCGGCCGATTTCATTGCGGAAACTGACGCGGTTCGGCAGACCAGTCAATTCGTCGAACCGCGCCATGTGGCTGATACGGGCCTCTGAATTGCGCCGCTCGGTGATATCTTCGACCAGCACGACCGTGCCGCCACCGACCATCGGCTGGAATTTCCAGGACAGCGCCCGTTCGTTATCGAGCGCGTGATCGAGCGTGGTGATTTCGGCCGCCTTCGAGCTCTCAATTTCGGCGACAATGTTCATACCGCTCACCGCGGAAACCGTACCGGCGTTCACGAAGGCGGAGATCACTTCGCGCAGTGTGGCGCCGCGATCAACGTGCTCGCCACCGCGGCTCATCATCTGATTGAAGCGATTGTTGATGACCGCAAGTCTGCCGTCCGCACCAAACATGCAAAGACCGTTCGGCATATTGTTCAGCGCGGTGTCGAATTGACCCGCAAGCGCCGCGGCCCGTTCGGTTTCGGTCAAGGCTTTGACGAACATCCCGTGAAGATTGAGGTTGATCAGTCGAAGGCCAATGAAGAAGACCACCAGCAACCCGGCCAAGGCGACATAGTAAGCATCGCCACGCATGGCCAATGCAATCGACATCGGCGCGGTCGCGTTGATGATATGCGCCTGGATGATCAGGGGCCGACCGTAGTTACGACCAACGCTCGCCGCCGTATAGCCGATGGTCACCGAGGTGCACAGCATGTGCGCCACCGGATCATCGCTGCCCAGCAGGACCACGAAACACCAGATGCCGAGCGAAGCGGCATAGAGGTCGGCTCCGACCTTATACCTTGGCTCCCACCATGCTGCCCGCTCCGGCGTCAGCGGCCCGCCGCGCCGCTCGCGTTCGTAGTGATGCATCTGCACGGCACGAGCCGCGCCGACGACGATGATCAGTCCGGCACAAAGCCAGAGCCAGGGATTGCCGGTTTTCCAAACCGTCATGACCGCAGCAGCGGCCGCGCACATGGTGCCGGCAAAAACCGGCGCAGAATTCTGGAAGAGAGAATTGACCAACGCCGCGTAGATGCTGGGTGGCAGCACCGACACGTCTTGGACTATCCCGGGCTTAACCAGTTGCATAAGCACGCGCCGTCTGTTCGATTTCAACGCGGAATGATACCTGCAGGAGGTGAAGCTTTTCTGAGGGAATATCCTTACCAAGACATTGAGACGCGCGCTGAAACACGGAAATTGGCTTTATTTTCAGCGCACTAGGCAAGTGTTGCCGACTGTGCTTTAGCGCAGTTGCCAGACCTTGGAGCCATGAAGTGAACGATCTGTTTACGATAACAGCGGCGACCATGCGGGATCGGAGGCGAACCCGGGGGTCGGAACCTTAAGTTCGTTGCGTCCGGAAACGTCCACCGTGAACAGTGACGGTCCGCCGTTGCCGCCGGGATCCCGGAAAAACATGATGACGCGGCCGTTCGGCGCGAAGGTCGGCCCCTCATTGTGGTAGCCGGATGTCAGCAGCCGCTCGCCAGAGCCGTCCGGCTTCATGATGCCGATCGAAAACTGGCCACCGCCCTGCTTGGTGAAAGCGATGTAGTCGCCCCGCGGTGACCATACCGGCGTAGAATAGCTGCCGTCGCCGAACGAAATGCGCTGCGCCGGCCCGCCGGTCGCCGCCATCGTGTAGATTTGCGGCTTGCCGCCGCGATCGGACTCGAAACAGATCTTGGTGCCGTCCGGCGCATAGGACGGCGAGGTGTCGATCGCCGGGGTGTCGGTGAGGCGGGTGGTGGACTTCGAGCGCAGGTCCATCACGAACAGGTTGGAATTGCCGCCCTGCTGCAGGCTCATGATGACGCGCTGGCCATCCGGCGAAAAGCGCGGCGAGAAAGACATGCCGGGAAAATTGCCGACGATCTCGCGCTGGCCGGTCTCGATGTTGAACAGGTAGACGCGGGGGTCGCCCTGGCCGAATTCCATATAGGTGATCTCTTGCGTCGACGGCGAGAACCGCGGCGTCAGCACCAGATCCGCACCACGGGTCAGGTAGCGCACGTTGGCGCCATCCTGGTCCATCAAGGCCAGCCGCTTGACGCGGCGCTCCTTCGGGCCGCTTTCGTCGACGAACACGACGCGGCTGTCGAAATAGCCCTTCTCGCCGGTGAGGCGCTCGTAGATCTGGTCCGAGATGATATGCGCGATGCGCCGCCAATATTCCGGTGAGGTGAAATATTGCTGGCCGGCGAGCTGCTGCCCGGTCGCGACATCCCACAGCCGGAATTCGGCCTTGAGCCGGCCATCGCTCTGCCGCGTCATGCGGCCGGTGACGAGCGCTTGCGCGTTGACCGT
>JAQGKA010000653.1 GCA_028290355.1 Tardiphaga sp.
TATCCTCTTCTAACCCCATCAGGTGGCGGCCCTGCGCCGACCCCGTACAGAAGCGAGACCCCGGCGACCGGATAACGCAAAAGGGATTGACCTTTCGAGGCCCGTTACAGAAGGATGGGTTGAGCGCTTCGCGAAACTTATCGCAACACACTCGGATATTGATGGTTTCGCAACGGCTGAGCCCATCCTACGGGCCCTTTCAGGAAGAAATGGAGGGTCACTACTCCATCTTGATTCCGGCGTCGGTGATCACCTTGCGCCAGCGCGCGATCTCCTCGACGACGAAGGCGCGGTATTCCTCCGGGGTGCTGCCGACGGCGACGATGCCCTGATCGTCGAGCTTCTTCTTCAGTTCGGGATCGGCGAGGGCCTTCTTCGCTTCTGCAGAGATGCGGTCGACGATCTCCTTCGGCGTGCCCGCAGGCGCAATGATGCCGGCCCAGGTGCCGGACACGAAATCCGGCACGCCTTGCTCCGTCATGGTCGGCACGTCGGCCGCCGCCGGAATGCGCTCCTTCGCGGTGACGGCAAAGGCCTTGGCATTGCCGGAACGCACCTGCGACATCAGCGGGCCGATCACGTCGAACATGACATTGATCTGGCCGCCGACCGTATCCTGCAGCGCGCCGGACGTGCCCTTGTAGGGGATGTGCTGCAGGTTGATGCCTTCGCGGCTCTTCAGCATTTCCATGGTCAGATGCGCCGCGGAGCCGATGCCGCTGGACGCGAAGTTGAGCTGGCCGGGCTTCGCCTTGGCGAGCGCGATGAGCTCTTTCATGTTGTTCGCCGGCAATGAGGGATGCGCGATCAATAGCAACGGTGCGACGCTCATCAGCGAGACGTAGGTGAGATCCTTCATCGTGTCGTAGGGTAGCTTTGGATTGAGCGTCACATTCACTGCATGGGCCGCAATCACGGTCCCGATGGTGTAGCCGTCCGGCGCGGCCTTGGCGACGCTGTCGGTGCCGATCACGGCGTTGGCGCCCGGCTTGTTCTCGATCACGATGGGCTGGCCCAGCGCTGTCGACATCTTTTCGGAGACGAGGCGGGCCATCAGATCGGTGTAGCCGCCCGGCGTATAGGGCACGACCATGCGGATCGGCCGGTTCGGCCAGCCCTGCGCCTGAGCGCCGCTAGCGCAGCCGGCCATGACGGCGATCGCGCCAACGGCGCGGAATAGGGATTTCATAAGTCGTTTCCTCAATGGACCGGTGCGATCCCGGAGGCGGCGGGGACACCGCAGCGCCAGCCTCCAGATCGCAGCTCGTTATTTTTATGGCCTGCCGGTTCTGCACCATCAGCGACGCGTTGTGTGGGGTGCAGATTCCCGCGGCCAAGCTACCGCAGATTCAGGCAGGCGGGGAAGTGGACGAAAGGCCGCCGGACGCGCGGCCGCCGTTCGTCTGCCGTGGCGTGGAATTAATTGCCCTTCTGCAGCGCCGCGGTCTGTTTGGCGAGCGCCTTGTCAAAATCCTGTTCGAGCGTGGCCGCATAGGCGGCGAGCTCGCCGGGCTGGACGAACGGGTTCGGCGCGCCGTCCTTCATCTGCGCGCGCTTGGCCTGCATGCCGTAGACTTCCGGATGCGGGCCGAGCAGCACGTCGATCTTCATCGCCTTCACCTTGGCGTAGGTCGATTTGTAATCCTCGACGATGCCGGGATGGGTGGGATTGCCGACCAGCCGATTCAGCGCAACCGTGCCGCTGCAGAAGAACAGCACGTTGCGGTTCTGGTTGCCGTCCCGGACGGTCATTTCCCAGCTGGTGCAGCCCGGCGAGTGGCCGGGCGTCGCATGCGCCGTCAGCGTGGTGTCGCCGAGCGTGACCTTGTCGCCTTCGCTGACGGCGCGGTCCACCTTCACCGGCGGAAAGCCGAGGTCGGTGTTTTGCTCGTCGCCCGGATAGTAGCCGCCTTCGAGCAGCGGCTTGTCGCGCAGCCCCGCCACGAGCTGCGCGCCGGTGTCCTTCTTGATCTCGGCAAAGCCGCCGGTGTGATCGAAATGCGCGTGGGTGTTCAGGATGACCTTGATGTCGCTTTCCTTGAAGCCGAGCTTCGCAATGTTGTCCTTGAGCATGGCGGTCGACTGCGGGACCGCGGTGTCCATCAGGATCAGGCCGTCCGAGGTCTTGATGACATAGACCGCGATGCCGTCGGTGCCGACGTAATAGATGTTGCCGATCAGCTGGAAAGGCTCGAACGGCGCGGTCCACTTCTTCATGGTCTGCGCCAGGAAATCCTTGACGGTCTGCGCTGGCGCGCCGGTGGAAAACAGCGCCAGCGCACACAGCGCGAGTTTGAGCGTCCTCATAATGGCCTCCCGTGTTGTTTTTGTTGTGGTCGTTCAAGCGCGGGGATTGATGCGCGATTTGGACGCCGGGCTCAAGGGGCGATGTGCGACGCGCTCGCCTGAATTTGACTGGTCTCCCAACAGCCGCCTCTCTATGGTGTGCTGATGTCGCGTCTCATGTGTCTATCGATTGCTGTCGTCCTGTCGCTGCTGTCCGCCGCTGCATCGGCGGCACCGGCTCACAAGCGGCCGCCGCGCTGGCATGGCTACGGCTTCCTGCCGGGTTATCATCAGCCGCTGAACAACAGCGCTCCGCTGTTCAAACAGGAAGCCTCGGTGCTGCGCAACGCGCGCCGCGACAAGCGCCACTGGTATATCGACCCGACCCCACGTTATTACGGGTGGGACGGCGAATTGCGCTATCCGGGCCGGCCCGGCTTCGGCGGCGGCCGCTACAATGGCGGCAGCTTCGGCCCATGCTGGACGCGGACCCCGATCGGGGCGGCTTGGACTTGCGGGTGAGGGGCCGGTGCTAATCCATCTTGGGCTCGCCGATGCCGAGCTTTTTGATGCGGGTCCTGACGGCGAGCGGTGACCGTTTTATCCGAATTGCGATCTCGTTGACGCTGCGACCGGCCGCCAGTTGCCGCCGCAACTCCTCGTCCTGCTGCGAAGTCCAGACGGCATCGGATTTTTGGCTCAGCTTCATGGCAGGCGGCGTTGGCCGGTCTTTCTGTCTTGAGCGCGGGGTCTTCACGGCTTCTTCAGGTTGTAGCCCGGATTACGCAAAGGGCTCCATCCGGGTTACGCTCGCTCCGAACGAATCTTGAATTGGAACGTGCGACATGACATTGGCGATGGGCTGGGAAGAATGGACCAAACACGACGCAGTGGCGCTGGCCGACTGCGTGCGCAAGGGCGATCTGACACCGGCCGATCTGGCGGCGCAAGCCGCCGCCGGCATCGCCAAGACCAATCCCGCCCTCAGCGCTGTCGTCGAAGTTTTCGAAGACGTGATTGCCGACCCGTTGAAGGACGGCATGAACCCCGCCGGAATTTTTGCTGGCGTTCCGCTTCTCATCAAGGACCTGGGACCCACGCTCAAGGGGCGGCTGCAGGAGTTCGGCTCCATGATCATGCAGGGGCACCGTCCCCAACAGGACAGCTTCCTGACCGAAAAGATACGAAAGGCGGGACTCAACATCATCGGCCGCAGCACCACGCCGGAATTCGGCGTGTGCAGCTCCGCGGAGAACGCCCTCTACGTCACCCGCAATCCGTGGAACACCGACTACACGACCTATGGCTCCTCCGCCGGGACGGCGGCGATGGTGGCGGCCGGTGTGCTGCCGATCTCGCATGGCACCGACGGCGGCGGGTCGATCCGCATCCCCGCGGGCGCGAATGGCAATATCGGCCTGAAAGTGTCGCGCGGCGTGTTCTCGCTGGCGCCGAACCTGTCGGATCTGTCCGGACTGGTGTCGATCCAGGGCTGCCTGAGCCGCACCGTGCGGGACACCGCCGCCTTCGTTGATCATTGCCGCGGTGGCGCGCCTGGCGAATTCATGCCGTTCTGGTCATCAGCCGAATCCTACAGCGATCTGATCAAGCGCGACCCCGGCCGTCTGCGCATCGCGCTGTCGCACGAATGGGGCGACTACCGTGCCACGCCGCACTTCGTTGCCGAGCTCGAACGTGTTGGCCGGTTGCTCGAAGGACTGGGACACCACGTCGAATGGGCGCTGCCCGAGGTTGATTTCCGAGCCGCCTTCGCCGCTCAAACCACTTGCTACATCAGCAACTTTGCGCAGGTCATCGCCGGCCATCTGGCGCGGCTCGGGCTGGAGCGGCCGACCCCCGAACTGCTGGAGCCCATCAACATCAAGATCTGGGAGACCGGCCTGCACACGTCCTACACCGAGCGCGCCCGGATGCAGGCGGCGTTCAACACCACGTCGCGTGCCTTCGGCGACTTCTTCGATCGCTGGGACATCATCCTGACGCCGATCACCGCGCGCCCAACGCCGAAGGTCGGCACGACTGAGTACCTCACCACCAGCACCAACCCGTCGGTCCACGACTGGTTCGCCAACCTGTGGCAGAATTTCGCTTATACCCCGCTCGCCAACCTGTGCGGCATCCCGGGCATCTCGCTGCCGCTGGCGAGCCAGGAGAACGGGCTGCCTCTGGGGATCCAGGCGCAGGCGCGACAGGCGAACGACGGGCTGCTGTTGCAGTTGGCCGCGCAGATCGAACGGGCGATTGACGGGAAGTGGAACGACGGAAAGCGGCCCGCCGAGCACGTCAGCCGGCAGTAGGAGACGCGAGATCGCAATAGGGCTACCGGTATTGAATCCGGATGTCGCTCCGTTATCCAGCCAGGCGGCGGAGGACGCTGCGCTCATCCGTCCTGCGGCTTGCTAATCCTTGTCGTTCGCGGCAAGGCGGGAAAATTGCTGTTTCATGGCGTTGACCTTGCCGAGATAGGTCGCCACGAGGTGATCGCCGCAGCGCTCACCGGCCATCAGCTGGAAGCCGCGGCGCATGAAGGCCCGGGCGGGCCGGGCGCCGCACAAATGGATGAAGGCGGCGAGATCCTGTTTCTGCTGCGGGCTCGCGGCCGTGCCCGACCCGGTGATGAGAACGCCGGCCACCTGGCGGTCGAGGTAGATGGAAGTGAGTTCGATGGCGTGGCTGGGCAGCGGGCGCGCATAGAGGCTGGTGAACCAGCAATCGGCCACGACCATGTGGCCGCGGATGCAATAGCGCGAGGCCTCGGCAAAGGCCGGATCGGTCATCTGGAACAGGCCGACGGCGCTCGAGGCGGGCTTGTACCATGCAGCGGGATTCCAGCTCAGCCGCCAGCGCCAATAGGTGCGCGCCACCGGATTGCCGGTGCTCTCGGTCTGCGCCAGCGCCGCCAGCAGTTCGGGCGCTATCGTGTCGGTCGAAAAGGCGCGGAACAGCGCGCCGTACTGCCGCCAGGTGTCGGCGGGCTGCTTGTCGAGCGCTTTGTCTGCGAAAAACAGCAGCTCGGTCGGCTTGCGGACGACCTGCCAGGCGAGGTTGACCAGCGGCACGCCGATCAGGACCGCCGCCACAACGACAACGATCCGAACCGCTGTCGGCGCAGCGGCCCATCTCCGCAGCAGCCATCGCGCGCGCAGCCAGCGGGTGAGGGGACGGAAACGACGGCTCCAGCCTGACTTCTTGCGCGCTTTGCGGATGGGAGATTTAGCGCGGGGCGGAGACATCAGCGATGGTTTAGGCTGCGCACGGATCGGCGGCAACCGGTCATGGGGCTTTGATAGCTGCCGAACAGCAGCGACCGCGCCAATCGCCAAGGGTGGTTGAGATGGTGCCAGCGAGTAGGGCGGATTAGCGAAGCTTAATCCGCCGCCCAGCGGTCAGGCGGCGAGTTATGCTGCGCGGAGCGCAATCACTTTTTTTCGCACCTCTTCAATGAAGTTGTAGGGAATTTTTTCCGCAACCATTGAAAACAGATTGCCGACCTTTCCCGGCCTACCTTTTCCTACTCGTTTTAGAGTTCCGCCGACGACTTTCCACGGCCCCTTAGTGCCAAAGTTTGTGTTGACGATTTTGCGTGATGGTTTCTTGTTTGAAGAGGCCATTTCAATTCCCATGAGTTTCTATTGTAGCGATTTTCGTACTTCGAAGTTCAAAGGTACAGAAGGGGCGCTCCGCACTGCATCCAAAAAACCGCAAGAAGTATCGATCAGCGTGCGCAAGCTGAAAGCGGTGACGGGATCTTTCTCTGTTTGAATTATTAGCAATGGTTCAGATGGGGTAATCTGTTGAGTGGCTGCGGAATAGAGCTCTTCTTCGCTTTTTGCGGCTATCAGCCAAAAGTCGAAGGACGAGCGACATACTCGTAAAGTATGGGAATGAATCACTCGGCTCAAGGCTTGGTAAAGGGAAATTTGTTTCCCGTCGTTCATTGAGAAAGGAGCTTGTGGCGGATAGATTAGTTTGACGGTCTTAACTGGCGATTCACGCATGCTTTGAACCGCTTTGGCTGCCTCAGCAAAATTTCGAAGTGATGCGGCGAAAGTTAGTAGATCCCGTTTTGCCAATAGGTCGGCGACGTGGTCGACATCATCATGAACATCGCCGTTTCCAGACAGATCACCGCGTACCATAGATCGAAATGCGTGGAGCCTTACGATGTGTTCAATCGTTTGGTCATAGAGAAAAACAACATCGTCCATTGCGCGCCCGTCCTTCGATCACAACCATACACACGCAAGGGTTGTCGTACAATAAAAAGGGAGCCGTTCTTGCGAACGGCTCCCTTTTGTTTGCTAGCCGGGGACGAGCCCGGCCATGACGGCGTTTGATATTTAGCTGCACCCCGTCGTGCTGCCACACGTGTCACACTTCATGCACGTGCCGTTCCGCACCAGCGAGAAATGACCGCATTCCCCGCACATTTCGCCCTCATAGCCTTTGGCTTTGGCTTCTTCGCGACGTTCGGCTTTTGACGGTTGCGTGGCGGCGGCGGTGCCGGGCTTGCTCCAGTTCTGCTGCTCCAGCTTCTCGGTCGGCGACAGCGCGCGGTCCGGTTCGGCTGTCTTGAGCGCGGTCGCGGTGCCGGCCTGGTCGGCGCGCGCGGTCGAGGCGTGGCCGGAGGCCAGCGACGTGACGTTGCTCGGCGCCGCGGCGGCGGGGGCCACCTCGCTGCTGCGCATCACCACCAGGTTGTCCGTGCGGGAGCGGGTCAGGCCCTTCGACAGATACTTGTTGGCGTGCGGCGGCTCCTTGCCTTCCTCGACGCCCTTGCCGAGCGCATCGAAATGGCTCTCGGTGGGATCGACATGGGCGAGATCGAAGCGCGACATGTAGCTGACCGCGAGTTCGCGGAACACATAGTCGAGGATCGAGGTCGCATACTTGATGCTGTCATTGCCCTGCACCGGGCCCGCGGGCTCGAAGCGGGTGAAGGTGAAGGCATCGACATATTCTTCCAGCGGCACGCCGTATTGCAGGCCGAGCGACACCGCGATGGCGAAGTTGTTGATGAAGGAGCGCAGCGCCGCGCCTTCCTTGTGCATGTCGATGAAGATCTCGCCGATGCGGCCGTCGTCATATTCGCCGGTGCGTAGATAGACCTTGTGGCCGCCGACGACCGCCTTCTGGGTATAGCCCTTGCGGCGATCCGGCATCTTCTCGCGCTCGCGCATCACCACGATGCGCTCGACCAGACGCTCCACGACCTTCTCCGACAACGCGGCGGTGCGCGCCGCCATCGGCTTGTCCATGAAGTTGTCGATGCCGTCCTCTTCCTCGTCATCGTCGCTGATGAGCTGCGAGTTCAAGGGCTGCGAGAGCTTGGAGCCATCGCGGTACAGCGCGTTGGCCTTCAGCGCCAGCTTCCAGGACAGCAGGTAAGCGGACTTGCAATCCTCGACGGTGGCGTCGTTCGGCATGTTGATGGTCTTGGAGATCGCGCCGGAGATGAAGGGCTGCGACGCCGCCATCATGCGGATGTGGCTTTCCACCGAGAGATAGCGCTTGCCGACCTTGCCGCAGGGATTGGCGCAGTCGAACACCGCGTAGTGATCGGCCTTCAGATGCGGGGCACCTTCCACCGTCATCGCGCCGCAGATGTGCACGTTGGCGGCTTCGATCTCGCGCTTGTTGAAGCCGACGGCGGCGAGCAGGTCGAAGCCGGGGGCTGCGATCGCTTCCGGCGCGATCTTCAGGGTGTCGCGCAGGAAGTCCTCACCGAAGGTCCACTTGTTGAAGGCAAACTTGATGTCGAAGGCGGTCGGAAGGGCTGCTTCCACCTTCTTCAGGGCTTCGTCCGTGAAGCCCTTGGCCTTCAGCGTGGCGATGTTGATGCCCGGCGAATTGCTCAGCGAGCCGTGGCCGACGGCATAGGCCTCGATCTCGGCGATGTCGCTTTCGCGGTAGCCGAGCGCGCGCAGCGCCTCGGG
>JAQGKA010000665.1 GCA_028290355.1 Tardiphaga sp.
CGCCAAGGTCACCGTCGGCTCCTCGGTGCTGGGCCGCACCGCGCTCGGCGCCAACCAGCGCGGCGGCACGCTGGCGCTGACGGTGGGCGAGGCGCAGATGTATGGCGGCATCGTGCGCGGCTCGTTCGGCATCGCGCTTGCCGATGCCGTGGCCGACGTGAAGGCGCAATTCCTGTTCACCGACGTCGATCTGCAGGCGACGGCCTCCGACCTGTTCGGCATCAACAAGCTTACCGGCCGCGGCAATCTCAGCATGGCCCTGGAAGCCTCGGGCTCGTCGCCGTTCGGACTCGCGCAATCGCTCGACGGCACGGCGACCCTGACCGGGCATGACGGCGCCATCAGCGGCTTCAATGTCGAGCAACTGTTGAAGCGGCTGGAGCGCCGGCCATTGTCCGGCGCCGGCAATCTGCGCTCGGGCTCGACGCCGTTCTCGACGCTGAACATGAGCGTGAAGTTCAACGACGGCATCGCCACCGCGCAGGACATCCGCATCGAAGGCCCGGCGGCGCGCCTCAGCCTGACCGGCACGGCCTCGGTGCCGTCGCGCGAATACGACCTGAAGGGCGTCGCCAGCCTAGTCGCGGTCGCCAACGCCCCGGGTGGATTCGACCTGCCGTTCGTGATCCAGGGCCCGTGGGACGACCCGCTGATCTTTCCCGATCCGGAAAGCCTGATCCGCCGCTCGCCCGGCGCAGCACCTCTGCTCGATGCCGTCAAAGACCGCAAGACCCGCGACGCCGTACGCTCGGTGCTGGAGCGGTTCACGGGCGGCGGAGCAAAGCCTGCACCGGATACGGCGGCTGACAAGCCGGCTGACGCGCCGAAAGCGAATTGAGCCAACAGCAAATCGCTTCGTTGCGAATTGCGGCGCGAGAGCCGCGATGAAAGTCGGATTCCGGCAAGGCCACCTGCAAGATCAGCTGCGACCGAACTGGGATGGCACCGGGCCGCGTCCGCTGAACTGGACAGCGTGGTATCCGGCGTCCGACGCCGCCGTCGAACACGAGCGCCTCCTCGGCCCGCCATCCGACCCCTGGTTCAGCATTGGCCTGATGGCTCCGGATGCGCCGTTGCTTGTGACACCGCACCGCTATCCCGTCGTGCTGCTGTCGCACGGCACTGGCGGCAGCGCCCTCGATCTCGGCTGGCTCGGACGGCGGCTGGCGCAGCGCGGCTTCGTCGCCATCGGCGTCAACCACCACGGCAATACGCTCGCTGAGCCGTATCGCGCGGAAGGCTTTCTGTGCTGGTGGGAGCGCGCACGTGACCTCACCGTGTTGGTTGACCAGATCGCGCAACACGGCGAATTCGCGGATCGCCTCGACATCGACCGGGTCTTCGTCGCCGGCTATTCACTGGGCGGCTGCGCGGCCGCGGCGCTGCTCGGCGCGATCACCGAGCACTCGCGATTCCAGCGCACCGATAGCAGCCGTGACTTTGCGCGTGGCGTGCCGGAATTCCCCGATCTGGCCGATCATCTGCCCGGACTGCTCGCGCGCAGCCCCATCTTTCGCGAGTCCTGGGCGCGCATGTCGCAGTCCTATCGCGATGCCCGCTTCAAGGCGGCGCTGATGCTGGCGCCCGGCCGCGGATTGCTGGGCTTCAACGAAGCAAGCCTTGCAGCGATCGACAGGCCCTCACGCACTATCGTCGGCGGCGCCGACCCCACGCTGCCCGCCTCGCGCTGGCTGCATGCGTGCCTGAGAGTCGGCACACTTGACGTGCTGGCCCCGGAAGTCGGGCATTACGTGTTTCACCCGGAAGCCACGGAGGTCGGCCGCCGTGCCGCGCCGGACACCTGCGCCGATGGGCTGGGGGTAAATCGCGCGGCGGTCCACGACCGCGTCGTCGCGGCAGCGAACGAACTGTTTCGAGCGCGTTAGATAAAGGATCGGCGAACTGCGACGTCTCCGATGCACTCCTTCTTCCTTCTCCCCTTGTGGGAGAAGGTGGCGCGGACGTAGTCCGCGTCGGATGAGGGGTTACTAGGCTTGGAGCTTGCGGCTACCCCTCACCCGTCTTCGCTTCGCGAAGCCACCCTCTCCCACAAGGGGAGAGGGAAGAAGACTACAGCGGAGCCGCGCTCTCGCCGCGGCCGCTCGACAGCTTTGACGCCAATGACGCGCCGACGATCAGCACCGCGATGAACCCGATGATCAGCGTGCAGATCGCGTTGATCTCCGGCTTCACGCCGAGCCGGACTTCGGAATAGATCCGGATCGGCAGCGTCGCCGAACCGGGCCCGGTGGTGAAGCTGGCGATGACGAGATCGTCCAGCGACAGCGTGAAGGCCAGCATCCAGCCGGCGGCAATCGCCGGGAAAATCAGCGGCAGCGTCACGGCGAGGAAGGCCCGCGCGGGATCGCAGCCGAGATCCATCGCGGCTTCCTCCAGACTGCGGTCGAGCCCGGCCAGGCGCGACTGCACGACGACGGCGACGAAGCACATGGTCAACGTGGTGTGGGCGATGGTCACCGTCCAGAAACCGCGCTCGGCGTCGAGCGCGACGAACAACAGCAACAACGACAGCCCGGTGATCACTTCCGGCATCACCAGCGGCGCGTAGAGCATGCCCGACATCAGGGTGCGGCCGCGAAACCGTTCGCCACGGGTCAGCGCCACCGCCGCCAGCGTGCCGAGCAGCGTCGCCAGCGACGCCGACACCACCGCGACGCGGGCGCTCATCCAGGCGGCGTCGAGCATGGCGCGGTCGTTGAAGAACTCCGTGTACCAGCGCGTCGACCAGCCGCCCCACACCGTCACCAGACGGGAGGCGTTGAACGAATAGATCACCAGGATGACGATCGGCAGATACAGAAACGCCAGCCCCAGCACGAGCGCGGTAACGTTGAAGCGTGACAGGCGCGGCGCGCTTGCAGGCATCAGCGTGCCTCCAGCTGGCGACGCTGCAACCGATCATAGACCAGCAGCGGGATCAGCAGCAGTGCCAGCAGCACGATGGCGGTGGCGGAGGCCACCGGCCAGTCCTTGTTGGTGAAGAATTCCAGCCACAACGTCTGGCCGATCATCATCGAGTCCGAACCCGCGAGCAGATCCGGGATCACGAATTCGCCGACGATGGGGATGAAGCACAGCAGCACGCCGGCGCCGACGCCAGGCAGCGACAGCGGGAACGTCACCAGCCAGAACGCCTGCAGCCGCGAGGCGCCGAGATCGGCGGCGGCTTCCAGCAGCGCCTCGTCCTGCTTCGCCAGCGTCGCATAGAGCGGCAGGATCATGAACGGCAGATAGGAATAGACGATGCCGAGATACATCGCAGCGTCGGTGGAGAGCCACACCACCGGCGCGGACACGATATGCAGCGCCAGCAGGATTTTGTTGAGCAGGCCGTCGTGCTGCAGGATGTTGATCCAGGCATAGATGCGGATCAGGAACGAGGTCCAGAACGGCACGATCACCAGCGTCATCGCGACGGGTTGCCAGCGCCGTGGCAATCGCGCCATCGCATAGGCGATGGGATAGCCGAGGGCGAGCAACAGCGCGGTGGAGATCACAGCGACCACGAGGCTGCGCAGGTAGGACGCGATATAGAGGTTGTCGGAGACCAGCAGACGGAAATTATCCAGCGACAGTGCGGCGAACGACGCCTTCAGGCCGGTGACGCCATCGCCGAATCCGAACAGCGGCAGATAGGGCGGCTGCGCGATCGCCGTCTGCGACAGGCTGATCTTCAGCACAAACCCGAACGGCACCAGGAAGAACAGCACCATCCAGACATAGGGCGCGATCGCCGCCAGCCGCGCCGGGCGCGTGAAAATAGGGCGCGCGCTCATCTCTCCAGCACCACGCAGTCGTCCGGCGTGAACCACGCCACCACGCGCTGGCCAACGCTGTAGGCATCGACATCGAGGCGCGCGGTGTTGGCAAGCGCCACGCGCAAGGTGGCACCGTAACCGAGCCTGACCTTGTAGACCGACAGCCCGCCGAGATAGCCGACCTCGGTCACCACCCCCTCCACGCTGTTCATCGCGCCGGCATGGCCGTGATCCGAAGCCGGCGCCCGCCGCGACAGCTTGATTTTTTCCGGCCGGATCGCGACGCAGATCGCGCGGCCCTGCAGCGGCGCTCGCGGTTCAGCGGCGGACAGCATGCCGGCCCCGGCGGCGGCAATCGTCAGGCGGTGATTGTCATGAAACGTCACCTCGCCTTCGATGAGGTTGATGTCGCCGACGAAACCGGCAATCCAGCGCGACACCGGCACCTCATAGAGTTGCCGTGGCGTCGCCACCTGTTCGAGCCGGCCGTCCTTCATGACGCCGATCCGGTCGGCCATGGTCATGGCTTCATCCTGGTCGTGGGTAACGATCACGAAGGTGGTGCCGAGCCGGCGCTGCAGCTCCATCAGTTCGACCTGGGTTTCCTCGCGCAGCTTCTTGTCGAGCGCCGCGAGGGGCTCGTCAAGCAGCAGCAGTTGCGGCCGCCGCGCCAGTGCCCGCGCCAGTGCGACGCGCTGCTTCTGCCCGCCGGAGAGCTGGTCCGGCCGTCGCTTCTCCAGCCCTTTCAATTTAACCAGCGCCACCATTTCGG
>JAQGKA010000050.1 GCA_028290355.1 Tardiphaga sp.
GACGGCACGCTGGTCGGCAGCCCCTGGTTCATCGCCAAGGATGATGAAGCGAATACGAAGTTCGTCGCCAGCTACCGCGCCAAGTACAAGGACGATCCGGACCAGTTCGCCGCCCAGGCCTACGACACGCTGCACATCGTCGCCAATGCCATCGACAAGGCCGGCGCCGCCGACAGCGAGAAGATCAAGACCGCGCTGCAGGCGACGAAGTATTCCGGCGTGATGGGTCCGTTCTCCTTCACCGACAACCGCGATCCCGCCGATGCGTCCGGCGTCGTGGTGATCGAGATGAAGAGCGGCAAATTCCAGATCCTCAAATAATCGACGAACGAGTGACGGCCGGCGCGTTGCGTCGGTCGTCGCTTTGACTGGCACCTTTTATGTTCGCGCAGATTCTCCAACAGCTTCCCCAGCAGCTCCTGAACGGGCTGGTGCTGGGCTCGACCTACGCGCTGTTCGCGCTCGGCTTCACGCTGATGTTCGGCGTGCTGGGCGTCATCAACCTGACCTACGGCTTCTATTTCACGACCGCCGCCTTCCTGGCGCTGTACGGCAGCAAGCTGCTGGCGCTGCCGATCTGGCTGGCGCTGCCGGGCGCGGCGCTGCTGGCCGGTTTGATAGCGGTGCTGCTGGACGCCATTCTGCTGACGCCGCTGCGGCGCAAGAAGGCGCCCGAACTGTCGTCGCTGATGGTGACGCTCGGCGCTACGCTGCTGCTCTATTCGCTGATGACCGCGACCTTCGGCACCGAGATCCGGCGGCTGCCGCCGGCCATCATCAGCCATGCCGCCATCATGCTGGGCGGCGTGCGCATGAACCTGTCGCAGATCCTGATCGTGGTCACGACCGTCCTGATCGTGGCGGCGCTGCTGGCGGTGATCCGCTTCACCCGCTTTGGCCTGTCGATGCGCTCGATGGCGGAGAATGGCGAGGCCGCGGAGCTGATGGGCGTCAACACCGACGCCGTGGTGCGCCTGGTGTCCTTCATCTCCGGCGCGCTCGGCGGCACCGCCGGCGTGCTGATCGGGCTCAACTTCAATGCGATCCAGCCCTATATGGGCGAGACCATGATGCTGAAGGGCTTTGCCGTGATCATCATCGGCGGGCTCGGCGACATCAAGGGCGCATTGATCGCCGGCCTGGTGATCGGCGTGCTCGAAGTGCTGACCGCCGGCTTCATCTCCTCCGACATCAAGGATGCCGTCGGCTTCATCCTGCTGGTCGCCACGCTCTGGTTCCGTCCGGTCGGCCTGTTCGGCCGCGCGCCGGCCAAGCGCGCCTGACCGGGAAAGCATCATGACCACCTTTCTCGACAACTTCTTCTTCTCGTACCAGACGCTGATCTTCGCGCTTGGCATCAACGGCCTTTTGGCGCTGTCGATGTACACCGTGCTCGCCGTCGGTCAGCTGTCGCTCGGCCAGGCCGCCTTCATGGGCATCGGCGCTTACGTCTCGGCGCTGCTGACGCTGCATCTCGACTGGCCGTTCGCCGCGGTGCTGCTGGCTGCGATGATCGTGCCGGCGCTGTTTGCGCTGCTGATCGGCGGTCCCACGTTGAAGTTGACCGGCGTCTATCTGGCCCTGGCGACGATCGCGCTCGGCGAGATCATCCGTATCTTCTGCAACACGTCCGACCTCACCGGCGGCGCGCTCGGCCTATCCGGCATTCCCAACAAGACGACCTTCACGCTGATCTTCGGCCTGCTGGCGCTGGCCCTCGTCAACTTCGTACTGATAGCGCGGTCGCGCGTCGGCCGCGCCATGGAGGCGATGCGCGAGGACGAGGTCGCGGCGGGTGTGATGGGCATCAATCTGCCGGCGATGAAGCTCGGTGCGCTGGTGGTCTCGGCGATGCTGGCGGGACTCGCCGGCGCGCTGAACGCCCACGCCAACAGCTTCATTGGTCCGAACGATTACGGCTTCGACCAGGCGGTGACGATCCTGTCCTTCGCGCTGCTCGGCGGCATTGGTTCGCCGTTCGGTCCGGTGCTGGGCGCGGTCATCCTGACATTGCTGCCGGAATTGCTGACCGCGTTGCATGACTTCAAGCTGGTGGTGAATGGCTTCATCATCGTCGTCGCCGTGCTGTACATGCCGCGCGGGCTGCTGTCGTGGCGGATCGGACGGGTCGGATGACATCCATGTCCAACAATCTGCTCAAGATCGAAGACCTCACCGTCCGCTTTCACGGGCTGGTGGCTGTCGATCATGTCAGCTTCCAGGTCGAGCCAGGAACGGTGCATGGCCTGATTGGCCCCAACGGCGCCGGCAAGACCACCTGCTTCAATTTGATCTC
Source organism: Tardiphaga sp. (assembly GCA_028290355.1). Lineage (GTDB taxonomy): Bacteria > Pseudomonadota > Alphaproteobacteria > Rhizobiales > Xanthobacteraceae > Tardiphaga. The sequence continues at coordinate 2,297 of JAQGKA010000050.1, forward strand.
CGGCCTGATCCCGCCGACCTCCGGCCGCGCCATCTTGGCTGGCGCACCGCTCGTGGGGCCGAGCTGGAAGCGCACCCGCGCCGGCCTGTCGCGCACGTTCCAGAACATCCGCATGTTCCAGGAGATGACGGTGCGCGAGAACGTCATGACCGGGATGCAGGCCCGGCTGCATGCCTCGGTGCCTGAAATCCTGTCGCGCCTCGGCCGTTTCCGCAAAGAGGAAACCGCCGCCAAAGTGCGGGCCGACGAACTGCTTGAATTCGTCGGCCTCGCCGCGTCGGCTGACCGCCGCGCCGGCGATCTGTCCTATGGCGACCAGCGCCGGCTTGAAATCGCCCGCGCCGTGGCCTCCGGTCCCAAGCTCTTGATGCTCGACGAGCCGGCCGCCGGCATGAACCCGACCGAGACGCGCGAACTCGTCGAACTGCTGCTGCGTCTCAAGCAAGACGGGCTGACATTGCTGCTGGTCGAGCACGACATGCATTTCGTCATGAGCCTGTGCGATCGCATCACCGTGCTGAATTTCGGCCGCAAGATCGCCGAAGGTACGCCGCGCGAGGTGCGCGAGAACCCTGATGTGATCGAGGCCTATCTGGGCGCCAAGGTCGCCGAGCGCCTGAAGGGAGGCACGGCATGAGCGTGCTGAAGGTTCGTGGGCTGACGCTCGGCTACAACCGCACCGATGCGGTGAAGGGCATCGATCTCGATGTCGCCGAAGGCGCGGTAGTGTCCCTGATTGGCGCCAATGGCGCCGGCAAGACCACGACGTTGCGCGGTCTCAGCGGGTTGTTGAAGGCGCGCGCCGGCTCGGTGCTGTTTCAGGGCGCCGAGATGGCCGGACAGCCCGCCTACAAGATCACCCGCGCCGGCGTCATCCAGGTGCCCGAGGGTCGTCAGGTATTCGCCAACATGACCATCGAGGAAAACCTGCGGATGGGCGCCTATCTGGTGCAGGACAAGGCCGAGATCGCGCGCCGCCGCGTGGGTGTCCTCGAGCGTTTCCCGCGCCTCGGCGAGCGGCTGCAGCAACTGGCCGGTCTGCTGTCCGGCGGCGAGCAGCAGATGCTGGCGATCGGCCGCGCGCTGATGGCCGATCCCAAACTCCTGCTGCTCGACGAGCCGTCCATGGGGCTGGCGCCGCTGTTCATCGAGGAGATCTTCGCGATCATCCGTGCGCTGAAAGTCGAAGGCCGCACCATCCTGCTGGTCGAACAGAATGCGCAGGCGGCACTCGAAGTGTCCGACCATGCCTATGTGCTGGAAAGCGGCCGCATCAAGCTGCAGGGCCCCGCCACCGAGATCGCCAGCAATCCCGAAGTTATCGCGGCCTATCTCGGCGCAGCGTAGTTACCGCTTGCCTTGCGCAGCCTTGATGAGGTTGCCGCGAAGCGTGACGACGGCCTTCTGCATTTTCGCAAAGTCCTCTGAGTTCAGGCCGGAAGCCTCCACGAGATTCATGCCCAGGCCTTTCTCCCGCAAGCGGCGGCCGGCATCCGTCAGGCTAACGAAGACCTTGCGTTCATCCGCGGCATCGCGCTCCCTGCGGAGATAACCCATCCCCTCAAGCTTCTTCAGGATAGGGGTGAGCGTGTTGGATTCGAGAAACAGCTTCTCTCCGAGGCGGCTGACCGTCTGGTTGTCTTCCTCCCACAGCGCTACGATCGTGATGTATTGCGTGTAGGTGAGGCCGAGTTCCTCGAGAATCGGCTTGTAGGCCCTGCCGTAGGCGAGATTGGCCGAATAGATCGCAAAGCACAGGAAATCAGCGAGTCTGGGATTCGTTGGGTCGGCCGGGTCTGAAGGATTCATGGGGTCCTCGTCATCACACGAATAGTTGAAGTCTCGTATGCATATATATCGCATCCGATTGAATCGGAAGGATTGACTACTGAGCGGGTTCAGATATTTATTATCGTATGCGAATTAATCGTACACGATCAATAAAGAAGAACAACTCGGAGAAGCAACCATGAAACGTGCGTTTCTTGCCGTGATGCGCCTCGATCAGGCCGTTGTTGAATTCGTGGTCCCCGAGAAGGCAGTGGCGAAAAGCCATCATTGATCGCTCACGACTCCGCAGGCGATGCCCGGAGCATCGGGCTTCCCGCATCTGAATCATCACCAACGCACGGCAACAGGAGAATCCCATGCCCGAAGATATCAACCATCATCGCCGCCGCTTTTTCGGCACCGCTGCCGCCGGCATCGCCGCTGCGCAATTCGTCCTGAGCGATTCCGCGGCCGCACAATCCGGCAAAGCAACAACCCCGAATGCGACCACGGTCAAGCCGGGGGCACACACGTCATTCGGCCCGCTGAAGCAGATCGATGCCGGCGTTCTCAATGTCGGCTACGCCGAAGCCGGCCCCGCCGATGGTCCCGTAGTCATTTGTCTGCACGGCTGGCCCTACGACATTTACAGCTTTGTCGATGTCGCGCCCTTGTTGGCGGCGAAGGGGTATCGTGTGATCGTCCCGTACGTGCGCGGCTATGGCTCGACGCGCTTTCTTTCCAGTGAAACGGTTCGGACGGGCCAGCCCTCGGCGGTCGCTGTCGACATGATCGCCTTGATGGATGCGCTGAAGATCGAGAAGGCGATCCTCGCCGGGTTTGACTGGGGCGCGCGGACCGCCAACATCATGGCGGCGCTCTGGCCGGAACGCTGCAAGGCCATGGTCTCCGTGAGCGGCTATCTGATCAGCAGCCCTGAATCCGGCAAGATGCCGTTGCCGCCAAAGGCTGAACTCCAATGGTGGTACCAGTTCTATTTTGCCACGGAACGCGGCCGGGCCGGCTACGAGGCCAACCGGCACGATTTCAACAAGCTGATCTGGCAGATCGCTTCGCCGAAGTGGGACTTCGACGATGCCACGTTCGATCGCTCTGCGGCGTCCTTCGACAACCCGGATCATGTCGGCATCGTTATCCATAACTACCGCTGGCGGCTCGGCCTGGCTGACGGCGCGCCGAACTATGACGAGCTGGACAAGCGGCTTGCCGCAGGCCCTGTGATCACCGTGCCCACCATCACCCTCGAAGGCGATGCCAATGGTGCACCACATCCCGACCCCAGCTCCTATGCCAAGAAATTCTCGGGCAAATATGCGCACCGGCTCATCACCGGCGGCGTCGGACACAATCTGCCCCAGGAAGCCCCGCAGGCCTTTGCCCAGGCCGTCATCGACGTCGCCGGTTATTGACCGGCGGCTGCAAGCGGGTGCGATTGGCTCCGCAGGAGCAGGGCTGCAGGCTTCCTGCAGTCCCTGATGCCGCCTGCTCGGGTCGGCTAAGACCTGCGGCGAACACGGTGATGTGAACCCTCGCGCCCATTTATATCGCATCCGATTAAATCGGAAAGATTGACGTTCGGGGTGATCTTCCATATAATAACTCGTATGCGATAAAATCGCGCGCGATAAAAAGGCGAATCTTTCAGAATGGAACACGCCATGACCCAACTCGAAAAAGTGCTCTACACAGCCAAGACCCACACCACCGGTGGCCGTGAGGGCGCGTCCCGCAGCTCGGATGGCCGTCTGGACATCAAGCTTTCGTCTCCCGGCAGCACCGGCGTCGGCACCAATCCGGAGCAGCTGTTTGCCGCGGGATGGTCGGCCTGCTTCGAAGGGGCGATGGGGCTTGCGGCTCGCAAAAGGAAGATCGCGCTTCCGGCCGATCTGTTCATCGATGCCGAAGTGGACCTCGGCACAACCGACAGCGCTTACTTCCTCCAGGCTCGCCTCAACGTCGGCCTGCCGGGCGTCGAGCGCGACGTCGCCCAGGCCCTGGTGGATGAAGCGCACCAGACCTGCCCGTATTCCAAACTCACGCGCGGCAACATCAAGGTGACGATCAACCTGGTTTGAACGGGATCGTGACGGTTTCAGCCTGCCCGCGGTGATCGGGCAGGCCGTCCCGACTAACTCCTATCAAGCGGTGCAACCGATGACGCTCTTTATCCTCGCTTATGCGGCAGGCCTGCTGACGATCGCATCGCCCTGCATCTTTCCGATCCTGCCGTTCGTCCTGGCGCGCGCAGACCAGCCTTTCAGGCGAGGCGGTCTGCCGCTGCTTCTCGGTCTCGTTCTCGCCTTTGCGGCGGTGGCGAGTCTCGCATCGGTCGCCGGCGGGTGGGCGGTGGACGTCAATCGCCATGGCAGGATCGTCGCCCTTGCCGTGATGACGCTGTTCGGATTGGCGATGCTGTTTCCTGCCTTGGCGACGCGCATGATGGCGCCGCTCGTGTCGATCGGGTCCCGCCTGTCGGATTGGGCCGGACATCGTGTGAACGCCAGCCACACGACAAGGAACGCGACGGCCATCCCGTCGATGCTGCTTGGCGTCGCGACGGGATTGCTCTGGGCGCCTTGTGCCGGTCCGGTGCTGGGATTGATCCTGACTGGCGCGGCGCTGCGCGGTCCCAGCGTTGAAACGTCGCTTCTGCTTTTGACCTATGGATTGGGAGCGGCGACGTCGCTTGCCGCAGGCTTGCTGTTCGGCGGGCGTCTTCTTGCGATCGCCAAGCAGTCGGTGCGATGGAGCGATGGCCTTCGCCGCGTCCTCGGTGCGGCCGTCGTGGCGGGCGCTGCGACCATCTGGCTTGGCGCCGATACCGGCCTTCTCACCCGCCTGTCGTCAGCCGGCACCAACATTCTCGAACAAGGTCTCATCGTCGCCTTGCGCCAAGCGCCCGTATCCGCGACGGCGCAAGCGGCCGAGCCCGCCGCTCCGACGGCTACGCTACCTGCTCCGCTGAGTTCGCTGTTCGAAGTGCGGCAGTGGTTGAACGCGCAGCCTCGCCCCGAAGATCTGCGCGGCAAGGTGGTTCTGGTAAACTTCTGGACCTATTCCTGCATCAACTGTCTGAGGACGCTTCCGCACATCCGCTCCTGGGCCGAGAAATACAGGGATCGCGGCCTCGTCGTCATCGGCGTCCACACGCCGGAGTTCGCCTTCGAGAAGAACGTCGCCAACGTGCGCACGGCATCGGCCTCGCTCGGTGTCGGCTATCCCGTCGTGATCGACAATGACTTCGCCATCTGGCGGGCGTTCGACAATCAGGCATGGCCGGCGATCTATTTCATCGGCGCCGACGGTCGTGTCCGTCATCATACGCTCGGCGAGGGCGGCTACGAACAATCTGAAAAACTGATCCAGCAACTGCTGTCCGAAGCAAGCGGCGCGCCGGTCGTCAAAGATATCACCGGCATCCGCGCGGAAGGTGCGCAGGTCGCGGCGGACGAAGCCAATCTTGGTTCAGCGGAGACCTATATCGGCTACCGGCAAGCCAGCAATTTCGCCTCTCCCGGTGGCATCAGGGAAGATATCCCCAGCCACTATGGCGCAGGACCGGCACTGCGGCTCAACAAATGGGGTCTGGCAGGCGATTGGACCGTTGGAGGAGAGTTCGCGACGCTGAACAAGGCGTCCGGCGGGATCAGCTACCGGTTCCACGCCCGCGATCTTCACCTCGTCCTGGGCCCTGCCGTTCAAGGCCAGCCCATTCGCTTTCGGGTCAAGATCGACGGCAAACCGCCAGGTGTCGATCACGGGTTCGATGTGGATGCGGAAGGGTGGGGAAGCGTGCGGGAGGATCGACTCTATCAACTCGTCCGGCAAGCGGGACCGGTGATGGAGCGCACGTTCGAGATCGAATTCCTTGACGCGGGCGTCCAGGCCTACGCCTTCACGTTCGGATAGGCCGCGGATTCGGGTAGGCGCAATCCTGGCATGCGACGTTCCGGTTGACCGCGTCGGCTATCGCCGTCACGGTGCCGCGCGTTCGCCGCCAGCCATTCAGCTCCTCACCCGAATCCCCATCTCATGTTCAGCACCGCCGCGCTCTGGATTCCCTTCACCATCGTTGCCGCCATGGGGCAGGTGGCGCGCAATGCGATGCAGCGTTCGCTGACCGGGCCGCTCGGCACCTGGGGCGCCACCAATATCCGCTTCCTGTTCGGCTTCCCGTTCTCGCTTGTGTTCTTCGCCATTGTCATCGTCGCGACCGGCGATGCGATCCCGTGGCCGACGGCGGTGTTCTGGCCGTGGCTGCTGCTCGGTGCGCTCAGCCAGATCCTCGCCACAGGGTTGATGCTGGCGGCGATGAACGACCGCTCCTTCGTGGTCACCACGGCGTATCTGAAGACCGAGGCGATCCAGACCGCGATCTTCGGCTTCGTGTTTTTGGGCGATCATCTGACGTCGTTGAAGGTGGTTGCGATCCTGATCGCGACCGTCGGCGTCGTGGTCACCGCGCTGCGCCCCGGCGCGGTGCGCGACATCGCCAGTGTCCGGCCGACCGTGCTGGGCCTCGTGGCCGCCGCGGCCTTCGCCTTTTCGGCGGTCGGCTTTCGCGGCGCCATCATCGTGGTGCCCAACGTCTCCTTCGTCACCGCGGCGTCCTACACGCTGGTGTGGGGCCTGTTCGTGCAGACGCTGGTGCTGACGATCTATCTGCTGGCGCGTGCGCCAAAGGTGCTGAGCGACATCCTCGGCCTGTGGAAGCCTTCGATGCTCGCCGGCTTCATGGGGGCGGCAGCGTCGCAGTTCTGGTTTCTCGCCTTCGCGCTCACCGCCGCCGCCAATGTCCGCACCCTGGCGCTGGTCGAGGTGCTGTTCGCGCAAGCCGTGGCCTACTACTCGTTCAAGCAGCCGCTGTCGGCGCGCGAACTGTCAGGCATTGTGCTGATCGTAATTGGCGTGGCGCTGCTGGTGGCGGTTTAGTTCCGGTCCCCCGGCAGCACCGGCAGCGGCGTCACTTCGATGCCTTCGTCGATCAGCGAGCGGGCTTCGTCGGGCGAGGCTTCGCCGTAGATCGGGCGGTGCTCGATATCGCCGTAGTGCATTTTCCGCGCTTCGTCGGGAAACTTCTCGCCGACATTGTCGGCATTCCTGGTGACGTGGTCGCGCAGTTCCTTGATCTTGGCGCGCAGCTCGGCTTCCTGGGCCATCATCAGCGGCGTCGAGTTGCCGGCGCTAACTTCGGTCGAAGCCGGCGCGGCGGCGCGGTCCTTTTTCTTGCGGCCGATCTGCGGGGCCATGATGGCCTTCTCGACCTTGGTCGAACCGCAAGAGGGGCAGTTCACCAGCTTGCGCTTCACCTGCGAGTCATAGGCGCCCGAACTCTGAAACCAGCTTTCGAAAGCATGGCCGCGGTCGCAGTGCAGGTTGTAGCGGATCATGTCGCTTCTCGGACCAGATGCAGATATTCCGGGCCAGCCTTGGGGTCGGTGACGCTGAAGCGGCGGCCGTGCTGCAGCGACGGAACGGTTCGGCGCGCCTCGGTCACCTTGGCGGGATCGATCTTCGCCATGATGAAGCCGGGCTCGATGCCGGTGGCTTCGGCCAGCACCACGCCCCAGGGATCGATGATCAGCGAATGGCCATACGTCGAGCGCTTGTTCTCGTGCACGCCGCCTTGTGCCGCGGCAAACACGAAGCAGCCGTTCTCGATGGCGCGGGCGCGCAGCAGCGTGTGCCAGTGCGCCTCGCCGGTCTTCTGGGTGAAGGCCGAAGGGATGGTGAGGAACGATGCGCCGCTCTCGGCCAGCGCGCGGTACAGCGCGGGGAAGCGGACATCGTAGCAGATGGTGAGGCCGATGCGGCCCCATGGCAGGTCGGAGATGACCGCGGTCTCGCCGGGCTGGTAGTTCGCGGATTCGCGATAGGTCTCGCCGTTCGGCAGGTCGATGTCGAACATGTGGATCTTGTCGTAGCTCGCCAGCACCCGGCCGTCCGGTCCGATCAGGAACGAGCGGTTGGCGGCGCGCTCCGGCGTCGCCAGCACCGCCAGCGAGCCGATGTGCAGATGGATATTCAGCTCGGCCGCGAGCGCCCGATAGGCCTTCAGCGAAAGATCGTCTTCCTCGGTGCGTAGATGCTCGAACAGCGCCGTGCGGTTCAGCTGCATCATGTTGCTCACCTCGGGGGTGAGCACGTAATCGGCGCCGGCCAGCGCCGCCTCGCGGATCAGATGGCTGCCCTGTTCCAGGCTCGGCTCCGGCAACAGGCCGGTGCGCATCTGCACCATCGCGGCGGTGAAGGTGAGGTCGTCGCTCATGAAGTGGCCTTTTCACCGGCGAGCATGCCGTCCAGTCTGCCTTCGCGGTCCAGCGCATAAAGGTCGTCACAGCCGCCGACATGGCTGCCGTCGATGAATATCTGCGGGAAGGTCGAGCCGGCGCCGGCGCGTTCGAACATCTGCTGGCGGTAGGTCGGATCGGCGGCGACGTCGAAATGGGTGAAGGCCGCCTTCTTGCGCTGAAGCAACGAGATGGCGGCGCTGCAATAGCCGCAGCCGGGACGGGTATAGATTTCGATCGCGGCGGCCATGTCAGGGCGCTCCGTTGAGAAGAGGATACCCTAATTATATGGGAGCCTTGTGGGCGTCCACAACCCGCGCGAAGACCAGCACATCGACCTGGGCCGCTTTCGCCCGCAGCAGCGCCCGGGCGCAGGCGTCGGCAGTGGCGCCGGAGGTCAGCACGTCGTCGACCAGAATGACGCGGCGGCCCTGGATTTCGGCGCGGCGCTCCGGCGCCACCTTGAAGGCACCCTGCACATTGCTGGCGCGTTCGGTGCGGGACAGCCCGATCTGGTGCTCGGTGGGCCGGAGCCGGCGCAGCGCGTCACGCGCGACCGTGACGCCGCTCTGCCGGCTGATGGATCGCGCCAGCGCTCCGGACTGGTTGAAACGCCGGCTGAAGCCGCGTCGCCAATGCAATGGCACCGGCACCAGCACGTTGGCCTCCTCCAGCAGTTCCTGTCCGGCGCGGGCCATCCAGCGCCCCATCGCAGGCGCGAGATCCGTGCGGTCATGGTATTTCAGCTGGTGCATCAAAGTGCGGGCGACGTCGTCATAGCGCACCGCGGCGCGCGCGCGCTGATAGGCCGGCGGATCGGCAATCGCCTGCATCGACAGGATGCCGGGGCCCGGATCGTAGACAAAGGGAATCCCGAGCCGGGCGCAGAACGGCGGCGCGATGAACGACAGCTTGGCCCAGCAACTGGCGCAGACGCCGTCGCCGGCGACCGGTTCCCGGCACGCCACGCACAGCGTCGGCAGCGCGATATCCAGCGCGAGACGCGTGGTATGCGTCCATGCGTTCTGGCAAAGTTTTAGCGCGCCGCGCATTTGCGAGGCGAGGGACCACGGCGATGTTGCTTCGGCGTCCATGGCGAAAAGCTAGCGCTGGTTTTGCGGACTCTCAAGCCGCAAAGGAACCTCATCCTCATGGTTCGAGACGGCGCAAGAGCGCCTCCTCACCATGAGGGCTGCCGGATTGCCAGAGCCCCGAACTTCGGCGTACCAACCGGCATGGCTCCGAACCCCAACGCCGCCCCCATCCTGTTCGACCGCGCGCTGCTGCGTGCGCGGCAGCACCGTGCGTTGAAGCAGGGCGCGGCAACCTTCTTGCTCGACCGCGTCACCGAGGAGATGGACGAACGTCTGCACGCTGTATTGCGCACCTTCACCAGCGCCGCGGATATCGCCACGCCGGGCGATGGTCTCCGCGCTGCGCTGGCGGCCCGCGTCGGCACGCTGACTCACATTGCTGTGCCTGACAACGAGCGCGACGGCCTGGGACTCGCGCCGGCCTCGCTAGACCTCGTCGTCTCCGCGCTGGCGCTGCATTTCGTGAATGATCTCCCCGGCGTGATGGCGCAGATCAGCCGCGCGCTGAAGCCGGACGGGCTGCTGCTGGCGGCGATGCTCGGCGGCGATACGTTGACCGAGTTGCGGCAATCTTTTGCGGCCGCCGAAGCCGAGCTCGAAGGCGGTATCTCGCCGCGCGTCGCCCCCTTCGCCGATCTGCGCGACGTCGGTGCGCTGCTGCAGCGCGCCGGTTTTGCGCTGCCCGTCACCGATGTCGACCGCGTCGTGGTGCGCTACGACAGCGCCTTCGCGCTGATGCAGGATCTCAGGAAAATGGGCGCGACCAATGTGCTGATGGAACGCCGCCGCACCCCGTCGCGCCGCGCCACGCTGCTGCGGATGGCGCAGATCTATGCCGAGCGCTTCGCCGACCCGGACGGTCGCATCCGCGCCACCTTCGATGTGATCTGGCTGTCCGGCTGGGCGCCGCATGAAAGCCAGCAGAAGCCGCTGAAGCCGGGTTCGGCGAAAGCGAGTCTGGCGGATGCGGTGAAGGGGCTGAAAGCGTAAGGTTCACCCTCATGGTGAGGAGCGCGCCCTTGCGCGCGTCTCGAACCATGAGCGCCGCGTCCATCCTTCGAGACGGCGCTGCGCGCCTCCTCAGGATGAGGCTCCTCCTACAGCAAATCGATCAGATGCGGGATCAGCGGAATGTCCGCGGCCGGCATCGGATAATCGCGCAATTTGTTCGCGCGAACCCAGGCCAGTTGCTGGCCCTCGCGCGCCACCGCGAGGCCTTCCCAGCGCCGGCAGATGTAGAGCGGCATCAGCAAGTGAAAGTCTTCGTAAGCGTGGCTGGCGAAGGTGAGCGGCGCCAGGCAGGCTTCCTTGACGGTGATGCCGATCTCCTCGTGCAGTTCGCGGATCAGCGCCGCCTCCGGCCGTTCGCCGGGGTCCAGCTTGCCGCCGGGAAATTCCCATAGCCCCGCCAGCGTCTTGCCCTCCGGCCGCTGCGCGATCAGCACGCGGCCATCGGCATCGACCAGCGCACAGGCGACGACGAGAACCAGTTTCACGACCGGTAGTCGCCGTTGATGGCGATGTATTCCTTGGTGAGGTCGCAGGTCAGCACGCGGTCGCGGCCTTTGCCGAGCCCGAGTGCGACCTTGATCTGGATCGTCGGGTTCTTCATCGCCTTCGAGACTTCGTTCTCGTCATAGGACGGATCGCGCGCGCCTGATTTGGCGACGCGGATGCCGTTGAACGAGATCGAGAGCTTGTCGCGATCGGCGGGCTGGCCGGCCTTGCCCACGGCCATCACCACACGGCCCCAATTGGCGTCCTCGCCGGCGACCGCGGTCTTGACCAGCGGCGAATTGGCGATCGACATGGCGATCTTGCGCGCCGAGGTCTTCGAGGTCGCGCCCTCGACGATGATTTCGATCAGCTTGCGGGCGCCTTCGCCATCGCGCGCCACCTGCTCGGCGAGATCGGCGAGCAGCGTCTGCAGCGCCTTCACGAACGGCCTCAACCGGATGTCTCCGGCCTTGGTGATCTTCGGCGCGCCCTGCGCTGCGGCTGCGCCGGTGGCGAACATCATCAGTGTGTCGGAGGTCGAGGTGTCGCCGTCGACCGTGATGGCGTTGAAGGTGTCGGTGACGCCGGCCTTCAGCAGCGCCTGCAGCGCGGGCGCTGAAATCGGCGCGTCGGTGAAGATGAAGGCCAGCATGGTCGCCATATCAGGCGCGATCATGCCGGAGCCCTTGGCCATGCCGTTGATGGTGACTTTCGCCTTGCCGAGCTTCACCGTCGCGGTGGCGACCTTGGGAAAGGTGTCGGTGGTCATGATCGCCCGCGCGGCGTCCATCCAGCCATCGGGCGCGGCGCTGTCTGCCAGCGTGCCGAGCACACCGTTGAACTTGCTGGCGTCGAGCGGCTCGCCGATCACGCCGGTGGAGGCGAGGAAAACATCGTCCGGCTTGCAGCCGACCGCCTTCGCCGCGATGTCGCCGGTCAATTTGGTGGAAGCCTTACCGCTCTTGCCGGTGAAAGCGTTGGCATTGCCGGAATTGACGACCAGTGCGCGGGCAAGACCTCCCTTGGAAGATTTGCCGCCTTTGAGCTTGGCGCGGCACCACTCCACCGGGGCGGACGGGCATTTCGAGGTGGTGAACACGCCGGCCGCCGTGGTGCCCTTGTCCATCACGGCCAGCAGCACGTCGGTGCGGCCCTTGTAGCGGATGCCGGCCGCGGCGGTCGCCAGGCGGACGCCGGCGATCTCGGGCATGTCGGGAACGTAAGTGGGAGCGAGTGGGGAGACGGGAAGGGCCATGAGCGCTTTCAGCTTTCAACGAAAAGATGAGGCGCTCTGTAACACCTCTGCCGCGGCGGCGGGAGAGGTCATCGATGTCATGTCGCTGATGTCATGACGCTGTCACGCGCGGAGCGGCGGTGTCAGCCCGGTCCGAATTTGAATTTGCCGTCGTCTTCCAGATACGGCCCGCTGCGCATGTAGAGCTGGCCGTTCTCGCCGATGAAGAACAGCGTGTTCTTCGGCACCTTCTTGGCGCCCTTCAGCAGGAATTTGGCGTTGTTGGTGCCCATCTTGTAGGCGAAGGTCTTGCCATTGGCGTCGTAGCCATAGCCCATGTCCGGCGCCAGCACCCACGGTGTCGGCGCCTGCGCCAAGGCTGGAGCTGCCAGCGTCGTCAGCGCGGCGGCGGCGCACAGCATTCTGATTGTTCGAGCGGTCGTCATCTCAGCGGTCTCCGAACTACGTTTAAGGCAGCACCCCGTGCCGCTTCGTGGCGCCTTGAACAAATCACGAACGTTGTGAAGCCGTCAATATGGCATCGGGTCACGATGACTTTGTGATTTCCCGTATCGTGCCGGACGACTATCTTTCGGCTTCGGGCTAGACCGGATCACAGCGATACCGGCGAGGGGGATGATTCGAATGCATGCGATAGTGAAGTGCGGTCTGGTTCTCGGCGGGCTGGCGCTGCTGCCGGCGATAGCCGCGGCGGATGATTTCAAGCTCAGCAACAACCAGCGGATTTCCTGCGGCCGGGGCTTGAGCGCCGGCAAATTGAGCACCGCGACCTGCCGGTCCTACGCCTATCTGTTCAACACCAAGACCTCGGAATATTTCCGCTGCTCGGTCAGCCTGTCGATGACCCGCGACAACAAGGAAATCATCAGTACCCAGAGCGATGGCGGCTGCGTGAAGAAGCCGCGCATCTTCGACGCTGATTCTAGCTACTCGTTCGATGCCACCGAAACCGAGCCGCCGAACACCAATTCCTTCTTCGGTACCGGCGGCTACGTGGTCTGGGCCAGCGACAACACCGCGCAGAAAGTCCGCGGCTGCCTCACCATCGCGTCGGGGCTGGGCTCCGACGTCAGCAAATGCGTGGACATGAAGTTCGAATGACCGGCGCGCGGGGCGCGCCGGACATTCGTTCATTTACTCCGGCTTGATGCCGGCGAACTGGGCGACCTTGCCCCACTTCTCGGTTTCCGCAACCACGAAGGCCTGCATCGACTCCGGCGAGCCGCCGGTCGGTTCGGCGCCGAGTTTGCGCAGCCGCGTGGTGCCGTCTTCTGACTTGATGAACTTGTCGATGCTGGCGTTGAGCCTGTCGATCATGTCCTTCGGGGTCTTCGCAGGCGCCGCGACGGTGAACCACGATGCCGCCTCGTAGCCGGGGACGCCGGCTTCGGCGATGGTCGGGATATCCGGCATCAGCGGCCAGCGCGCCGCAGTGGAGACCGCCAGCGGGCGGATCGAATTGGATTCCGCGAACGGCTGCGAGGCCGGCAGGTTGTCGATGGTGAGATGGACGCGACCGGCGATCAGGTCGGTCAGTGCCGGCGCGCTGCCCTTGTAGGGCACGTGGGTGATGTTGACGCCGGTCATCGACTTGAACAGTTCGGTGGAGACATGCGCGGTCGAGCCGAGGCCGGGCGTGCCGTAGAAGAATTCGCCGGGCTTGGATTTCGCCAGCGCGATGAATTCGGCGACGTTCTTCACCGGCAGCGAATTGGTCACCGAGAACAGGTTCGGCACCTTGGCGATGATGATCACCGGCGCCAGATCCTTGATCGGATCGTACTGCATGTTCTTGAACACGAACTTGTTGATGGCGTGGGTGCCCGGCGTGCCGACCAGGAAGGTGTAGCCGTCGGGGTCGGCCTTGGCGACGAAGTCGGCGGCGATGTTGCCGCCGGCGCCGGGCTTGTTTTCGACGATGAACTGCTGGCCGTATTCCTCGGAGATCTTGGCTGCGACCACGCGCGCCAGGATGTCGGTGGTGCCGCCGGCCGCGAACGGCACGACGAACTTGACCGGATGGGTCGGCCAGGCGTCGGCGGCGCGGGCGTTGCGCGACAGCAGCGGCAGGCCGAGCGCGGCAGCGCCGCCGAGCATGACCGAGCGGCGGGTCGGAAAGCGGGTCGTGGATGACATTTCAGGGATCCTTTGGATAAGACATTGGTCGCAGGCGCGCACGTGAACGCGGTGGCGATGGGTGTCGTCAGGTGGTGATTTTCAGAACCCGGCGATCACGAATGATCCTGCAGGGATCGGGAGGGCGCGGCCGCGACGGCGGTTCGCTTCCAAAAGTCCAACTGCGCTGATAGCAGGCACTTCATCTTCTCCCGGTCATGCCGGTCTCTGTGAGCCGAACGGATTGTTCGCATGCTACGCGGCGGCACCTCAGGTTGCCAGTGCAATGCAACACCATCGTTAAGCATTTGATACAATGGCCCGATTGCATGCGACATGTGGCCGCGTCTGCAGCGCTGTCACGCCGAGCAATACGGCTCTACGGCTCCGCCAGATGGGGTGATTGGGGTCCTCAGACCGCCAGCGATAGAGGCGGCTGCTCCAT
>JAQGKA010000067.1 GCA_028290355.1 Tardiphaga sp.
TGAAATGGCCATAGCCGCGATCATAGCGCCGCGCCACATGGGCCATCTTGCGCAACTGCGCCGACGACAGCGTGCCGTAGGGTATGGCGACGCGGAACATGTAGGCGTGCAATTGCAGATAGACGCCGTTCATCAGTCGCAGCATCTTGAATTCGTCCTCGGTGAGTTCGCCGGACAACCGGCGCTTCACCTGATCGCGAAATTCCGTGACGCGTTCATTGATCAGCGTGCGATCGATTTCGTCATAAGCATACATAATGCGATCGCCTTGTTACGCCGGGACCGGAAGGTCGATGGTGACGCCCGCCGACCGGATCTGTTCACGCAGATTGCCGGGCTCGATGGCGCCGTTGGCCGTGAGGGCGACCGGCGCGATATACGGCCCGATGGCGCCGACATCGTCGGCAGCGGATTCGGTGAGCAGCGCGCGCGCTTCGTCGGCATTGCGCACGATCGCGGCGTCGGCGAGAGCGGTGCTCCAGCCGTTCCGATCATCGCGATAGATCACCACGCCGTCCCAGGTGCGGTTGGCGGTCACCACCGACGGGCCGGTGATCTTGATTTTCTGTTGCAGTGGGGAGGTCATTCGGCAGCTACCAATAATTCAGAGACAAGTTGGTTGAGGTTGGCGGCGCGCCATGGCGCGGAATGCGCCACGACATCGCCGATGATGAGAACCGCGGGACCACCGTCGATCTGCTCGACCAGATCCGGCAGATTGTCCAGCGTGCCGACGACGGCCTGGGCGTCCGGCCGCGTCGCGCGCGCGAATACGCCGACCGGCGTCTGCGGCGAACGGCCCGCGGCCAGCAGGCCGGCGCGGACCGAAGGCGCAGCGGTCATGCCCATATAAACGACGACGGTCATCTTCTCGTCGGTCAGCGTGCTCCAGTCGACAGTCTCTGCATCCCTCGCCTTGTGCGCGGTGAGGAAGGTGATGCGCAGTGCCTCGTGACGAAACGTCAGCGGCACCTCGAATTGCGCGGCAGCGCCGAGGCCAGCGGTGATGCCGGGGATCACGGAGTGAGCGACACCAGCGGCGCGCAACGCTTCGATCTCTTCGCCGCCGCGGCCGAAGATGAAGGAATCGCCGCCCTTCAGCCGCACGGCGCGCTGTCCGGCCTTCGCCGCATCGATCATGAGCTTGTTGATGGCGTCTTGGCCGATGCCGGGCTTGCCGACGCGGCGGCCGACCGGCACCCGCGCCGCATCGCGCCGGGCACGATCGAGCACTTCCGTCGACACCAGCTCATCGTAGAAAACAATGTCGGCATCCTGCAGCGCGCGCAGCGCCTTGATGGTCAGCAGGTCCGGATCGCCCGGTCCCGCGCCGACCAGCGTCACACGCCCTTCGACGACGCCGGATGGCGGCGCACCGGCAAAGGCGGAGGGATCGACAATATCCTGCAGCGCCTGCTCGGCTTCATCACTGCGGCCGGCCAGCACCAGCGCGCCGATCGGGCCATCGACGATGTGCTCCCAGAAACGGCGGCGCAGCGCAAATTCCGGAATCCGGCCATGCATGGTCTTGCGCCAGCGGCCGATGAACCCGGCGAGGTCGCCGATCCGCGCCGGCAGTACCGCCTCGATCTTTTCGCGGACGCGGCGCGCCACCACTGGCGACGATCCGCCGGTGCCGACGGCAACCACGACATCGCCGCGATCGACGATCGCCGGAAAGATGAAGGTGGAATGCACGAGGTCGTCCATCACGTTGACCGGCAGGCCGACGGCTTTCGCGCGTACCGACATCGCGGCACCAACATCGCCGGCGCCCGCGCAAAGAATGGCGATCACGCCTGACAGATCTGCGGTGAGCGGATCGCCCTCGGCATGTTCGATGCGGGCGACGTCATCGACATCGAGCCCTGAAGTGTCGCGATTGCCGTCGGTAGCGTACCAGCGAATGCGCGCGCCGGCCGCCAGCAGCAGCCGCAATTTGGCGCGCACGAGCTCGCCCGCACCGACCAGCAGGATCGGTCCGGTCTGCAGATCGAGGAACACCGGCAGAAATCGCATGAACACTCCGCTTCCCCGAATTCGGGGTTGACTGGAATTATTTTCTATATATCTCTCATTCAAGGCGCGCAAAGAGAAAATTATTTCTTCTTCGACGCGTTCTAATTGTAGAATTTTTGTCCCCAAACACCAAGTGCCGCAGATGCATATTCTCAACAACGATCAGACCGTTCCTGAGTGGCGCGATTCCGCGCGCATCGTCGCTCCAATTCCACAGCAAGTTCCGGGCCGCCCGCCGGGCAAACCGCCCTCCATGGACCATCTCGACGAACTGGAAGCGCAGAGCATCTACATCCTCCGCGAGGCCTTCGCCCGGCTGAAGAAGCTGGCGCTGCTGTGGTCGCTCGGCAAGGATTCCAACGTCATGATCTGGCTGGCGCGGAAAGCGTTCTTCGGCCGGGTGCCGTTCCCGGCACTGCATGTCGACACCGGCAAGAAATTTCCCGAGATGTATGCGTTCCGCGACCAGTACGCCGGGGAATGGGGCCTCGACCTCAAGGTCGATTACTGCCCGCCGATCGAGACCATCGACCCTACCTTGCCGCCAGCCGCCCGCTCGGCCGCGCGAAAGACCGAGGGGCTGAAGCTCGCGCTATCCAAATACGGCTTTGACGGCCTGATCGCCGGCATCCGCCGCGACGAGGAGGCCACCCGCGCCAAGGAGCGGGTGTTCTCGCCGCGCGGCACCGAAGGCGGATGGGACGTCCGCGACCAGCCGCCGGAATTCTGGGACCAGTTCAACGCCTCGCCGCCGCCCGGCGCGCATTTGCGGATTCATCCGATCCTGCATTGGACCGAAGCCGACATCTGGGCTTACACCCAGCGCGAAAACATCCCGATCATCCCGCTGTATCTGGCGAAAGACGGCAAGCGCTATCGCTCGCTGGGCGATGCCGACATCACCAACCCGGTGTCGTCGCATGCCAAAACGATCGAAGAGATTTTGATCGAGCTGGAAAGCACCAAGGAGCCCGAGCGCGCCGGTCGTGCGCTGGACCACGAAACCGAAGATGCCTTCGAGCGGCTGCGCGTTGCCGGCTATCTCTGACGTATGAGTGATGCGATGAACATGATCGTCCCCCAAGCGACGCTGGCGACACCGAACGGCACCACGCGTCCGCAAGTCCGTATCGTCATCGTCGGGCATGTCGACCACGGCAAGTCGACGCTGGTCGGCCGGCTGCTGCACGAGACCGGCAGCCTGCCCGACGGCAAGCTGGAAATGCTGAAAGCCGTCAGCGCACGGCGCGGCATGCCGTTCGAATGGTCGTTTCTGCTCGACGCGCTGCAGACCGAGCGCGACCAGGGCATCACCATCGACACCACGCAGATCCGCTTCCGCACCCAATCGCGCGACGTCGTCCTGATCGATGCGCCCGGCCACGCGGAATTCCTGCGCAACATGATCACCGGTGCCTCGCAAGCCGACGGCGCGGTGCTGATCATCGATGCGCTGGAAGGTGTGCGCGACCAGACCCGGCGGCACGGCTATCTACTGCATTTGCTGGGCGTCAAACAGGTCGCCATCGTCGTCAACAAAATGGATCGCGTCGACTTTTCCGCGGCGCGCTTCCAGGAGATCAGCGACGAGATTTCCGCGCATCTGATCGAACTCGGCGTTACGCCCACCGCAGTCATTCCGATTTCCGCGCGCGATGGCGACGGCGTCGCCGAACGCACACCGAATATTTCCTGGTATAACGGCCCGACCGTGGTCGAAGCGCTCGACGCGCTGACGCCGGCACGCGCACTCGACGAACTGACGCTGCGGCTACCGGTGCAGGCGATCTACAAGTTCGACGACCGCCGCATCGTCGCCGGCCGCATCGAATCCGGCAGCCTCAATACCGGTGACGAGATCGTCATCATGCCGGCGGGCAAGATCGCCAAGATCAAATCAGTCGAGAGCTGGCCCGCAACGCCGGTCTCAGGAGCGCAAGGCGCCGGCCGTTCAGTCGGCATCACGCTCGACCGCGAATTGTTCATCGAACGCGGCGACGTCATCGCCCACGTCGATGCCGCGCCGCGCGACACACGGCGGCTGCGCGCACGGATTTTCTGGCTGCATGATGCGCCGCTGAAGGAAGGCGCCTCGATCCTGCTCCGGCTCGGCACCCGCGAAGCCCGCGCCACCGTGGTCGCCATCGAGAAGGCCGTCGATCCCGGCGAACTCGAGGGCGTCGCCACCAAGGCGATCGCACGCAACCATGTCGGCGAGATCGACATCTCGCTGGCGCAGCCGCTGGCGGCCGACGCCTACAGCGACAATCCGCGCACCGGGCGGCTTGTGATCGAGGTCAACGGCCGTATTGCCGGTGGCGGGCTGGTGCTGTCGGTCCTTGCCGGACAGCGCGCCGTGCCGGTGGATATCGTGCCGGTGGAATCCGCGCTGCGGCCCGACGAGCGTTCGGCGCGCTATCACCATGGCGGCGCGGTGGTATGGTTGACCGGGTTGCCGGGCTCCGGCAAATCAACGCTGGCGAAGGCACTGGAACGGCGGCTGTTCGACAATGGCGGTTCGCCCATCCTGCTCGACGGCGACACGCTGCGCGCCGGCCTCAACAACGACCTCGGCTTCTCGGCCAAGGACCGCACCGAAAACATCCGCCGCCTGGCGGAAGTCGCGACCCATCTCGCCCGCAACGGCCATATCGCCATTGTCGCGGCAGTGTCACCGTCGCTGCACGATCGTGCCGCAGCGCGCGGCATCGCCGACACGCTGTTCCGCGAGATCTATGTCGCGACGCCCGCCGAAATCTGCGAGGAGCGCGACCCCAAGGGGCACTACGCCAAGGCGCGCGCAGGAACGCTGCAGGGTTTTACGGGGATCATTAACGACTACCAGCCGCCGACCTCGGTCGAACTGACCATCGATACGTCACGGCTTGCCGTTATTGAAGCCACCGACGCCGTCGAGCGCATGTTGTCGCACACCGGGATTATTTTCGACGAAGTTGTCGATCTCGCTGCTAACATCTGATCCACTCTTACTGCTGGGGACCTGTCTTGAACCGCTTCATCATCGCCCTCGCCGCCGGGCTCGGCGCGCTCGCCACGTCAGCCATATCGACGGCGCAGGCGCAGACGCCGACCACGCTGCTCAACGTCTCCTATGACATTTCGCGCGAGCTCTACGCCGAGATCAACGTCGCCTTCGCCAAGCAGTGGAAGGCCAAGACCGGCCAGGACATCACCATCAACCAGTCGCATAACGGCTCGTCGCGGCAGGCGCGCTCGATCCTGGAAGGTCTCGAGGCCGACGTGGTGACCTTCAACCAGGTCACCGACGTGCAGGTGCTGTACGATCGCGGCAAGCTGATCCCGGCGGACTGGGCAAAGCGGCTGCCGAACAATTCCTCGCCGTATTATTCGCTGCCGGCCTTTCTGGTGCGCGCCGGCAATCCCAAGGGGATCAAGAACTGGGACGATCTGGTGAAGCCCGGCGTGCAGGTGATCTTCCCGAACCCGAAGACCTCGGGCAATGCGCGCTACACCTATCTGGCCGCCTATGCCTATGCGAAGCACACCTATGGCAGCGAGCAGAAGGCCGACGAGTTCATCAAAAAACTGTTCGCCAACGTCCCGGTGTTCGACACTGGCGGTCGCGCCGCGACCACGACCTTCGTGGAGCGCGGCACCGGCGACGTGCTGATCACCTTCGAGGCCGAGACCTCGTCGATCCGCGATCTGGCCGGCAAGGACAAGTATGAAGTGGTGGTGCCGCCGACCAGCCTGCTGGCGGAATTCCCGGTCACCGTGGTCGACAAATATGTCGACAAGCACGGCACCCGCGCGCTGGCGACGGCCTATCTCGAATATCTCTATTCGCCGGAGGGCCAGACCATTCTGGCGAAGGCTTACAACCGCGTCGCCGACAAGAGCATCACCGCGAAGTTCAAGGACAAGTTTCCGGATGTGAAGCTGTACCGCGTCGAGGACGAGTTCGGCGGCTGGGACAAGCTCAATGTCGATCATCTCAACTCGGGCGCCAAGCTCGACCAGTTGTTCGGCGGCCGCTGAGAGCGGCACCTTGCGCGGCTGCCTGCATTTCTTTTCCGCGCAAATAGTCTAAGAGAACCTCCACAGCATCTCACTCGTCAGATCGATCAGCATTTGCGACGTAGCGTCATTCCAGGCTTCGGGTTAGCGCTCGGCATCACCGTCCTCTATCTCGGGGCGATCGTGCTGTTGCCGTTGTGCGCGCTGATCCTGAAAGCGTCCGACGTCGGCCTTGTGCAATTGTGGGTCATCCTGTCCTCGCCGCGGACGCTGTCGGCGCTGCGCGTCACCGTGACGATGGCGCTGGCGGCCACCGCCTTCAACGCGGTCTATGGCCTGCTGCTGGCCTGGGTGCTGGCGCGCTATGAGTTTCCCGGCAAGCGGCTGCTCGACGCGCTGGTCGACGTGCCCTTCGCACTGCCGACAGCGGTCGCGGGCCTGGCGCTGACGGCGCTGTTCTCCAAGACCGGCTGGTTCGGCGGACCACTGGAGGCGATCGGTCTGAAGGTGGCCTATACGCCGCTCGGCATCGCCATTGCCATGGCCTTCACCAGCATCCCCTTCGTGGTGCGCACGGTGCAGCCGGTGATCGAGGATCTCGGCTCCGACGTCGAGGAAGCCGGCCGCTCGCTCGGCGCCAATGATTTCCAGATCCTGTGGCGGGTGATTTTCCCGGCGATCTTTC
>JAQGKA010000098.1 GCA_028290355.1 Tardiphaga sp.
ACGCCGGGGGCGAGCCTTGCCAAGGCTAAAGGCGTGGCCGCGTCGGACAGCAGCCAGTCCCGAAAGCCGCCGACGGTCAGCGACGAAATCGCCGTGAAGGCCTCAAGGTCGTGGCTGTCGATGATCAGGCGGGTGACCTCGTCATCCTCATAGGGGATCACGGTCTCGATCAGGAACTGCCGCAGCGGCAGATCGGCTAGCGCCATCCGCGCGGCGATCATCTGCTCGGCGGTCTCGGCGGCAACGCCCGCCAGCCGGTCACCCGACCGCGGCGGCGTTGCCTTGGCCAGGAGATCGCGCAGGTCCGCAAAGACGTGCGTCTGCACTCCGATGGCATGGCGATAGATCATGGCGCTCCCGCTGTTCGATCTATCTCTAGCATAACCTAGACGTGGCGGCCCGCGGCAACGCCGGACGACCACGCCCACTGGAAATTGAAGCCGCCGAGATGGCCGGTGACGTCAACCACTTCGCCGATGAAATACAGCCCCGGCACGGATTTCGACTCGAAGGTCTTTGACGACAGTTCCGTGGTATCGACGCCACCGAGCGTCACTTCGGCGGTGCGATAGCCCTCGGTACCGTTCGGCCGTACACGCCACTCCTTGACGGCAGCAACGACCGACATCAACAACTTATCGGAGAAATCCGCCAGCCTTGGCGGCCCGGCGATCTTGTCCGCGATCATCTGCGCCAGTCGCTTCGGCAACAACTCGCCGAGCGCCGTTGCCAGTTCCTGCTTGGGACGATCGCGACGCGCCTGTTTCAGCACCGCCAGCGCATCGGTTTTAGGCGCCATGTCGATGACGACGTCGAGGCCGTCGCGCCAGTAGGATGAAATCTGCAGCACGGCCGGCCCGCTCAACCCGCGATGGGTGAACAGCAGCGCCTCGTCGAACTTGGTCTTGCCGACGCTGACGACGGCATCAACGGCAATGCCGGCGAGATCCTTGAACTGCGCGAGCATGCCGACGTCAAAGGTCAGCGGTACCAGTGCTGCGCGCGGCGGGATCATCTTGTGACCGAAATGCTGCGCGGTCTTATAGCCGAAAGCGCTGGCGCCCATTTTCGGAATCGACGGGCCGCCGGTAGCGACCACCAGCGACTGGCCGCGATATTCGCCCTGATCGGTGGCGACGACAAAACCGGACTCGCTTTTCGAGACTCCCAGGATGCCGACGCCGAGCCGCATCTGCGCGTCGCCGCGACGGTTTTCCGCCAGTAGCATGTCGATAATCTGCTGCGACGAGCCATCGCAGAACAATTGCCCGCGGGTCTTCTCGTGGTAGGCGATGCGATATTTGTCGACCATCGCGATGAAATCCTGCTGCGTGAAACTCTTCAGCGCCGATTTGCAGAATTGCGGATTCTCGGAGAGAAAATTCGCCGGCGTGGTGTGCAGGTTGGTGAAGTTGCAGCGCCCGCCGCCGGAGATGCGTATCTTTTCGCCGGGTGCCCTCGCCTGCTCCAGCAGCAGCACCGAGCGGCCGCGCTGGCCGGCGACGCCAGCGCACATCAGGCCGGCCGCACCGGCGCCGAGAACGATGACGTCGTAGCTGTTGAATGGGCGGGCGGCGCTCATTCGACCAGCAGCACATCGACGGCGACGGCCAGCTTCTGCTTGCGCGAGCCGACGATCACGCCATCGACCGGCGAGACATCGGAGAAGTCGCGCCCGACCGCGAGGATGATGTGGTCGTTCTCGACCAGAATATCATTGGTGGGATCCAAGCCGACCCAGCCCAGCGTCTTGCCGCACCACACCGACGCCCAAGCGTGGGTCGCGTCGGCGCCCTGTAGCCGCGCCTTGCCAGGCGGCGGAATGGTGCGCAGATAACCGCTGACATAGGCGGCAGGCAGGCCGAGCCCGCGCATCCCGGCAATCATGATGTGGGCAAAGTCCTGGCAGACGCCGTGGCGCTTTTCCAGCACCTCCTGCAGCGGCGTGGAAATCACCGTCGCCTTGGAATCGTATTTGAACTCGGTGCGAATGCGATGCATCAAGTCGACGGCGCAAGCGAGGATGCCGCGCCCTTTCGAAAAGCTTGCAGAGGCATAGTCCGTGACCGGCTCCAGCATCGGCACCAGCGGACTTGCGAACACATAGCCGATCGGCGACGCCGCGCTGAGATCGCTGGAACCGAAAGATGCTTCGCGCACGCTCTCCCAGGCGGGACTGTCATCGCCACGGCCGGGCGCGGTACGCGAAACATCGACCCGGGAGCGGCTGTCGATGCGCAGCATGCGATGCGGGTTCTCGATCAGCACGCTTTCGGTTGGCGTGCCGAAGAAATCGGTCCGCGTCGTGCGGGCGGCGGGATGCGGCTTGATTTCGACGCTGTGCGATACGAGTTGCTGGCCGTCGCTGCTGGTCGGCTCCAGCCGCAGCGAGCAGCGCGCGAAGCTCACCGGGCTTTCGTAACTATAGGTGGTGACATGGCGGATGTCGTAGATCACGCAAGCCCCGTCAGCTTCTCCGGCCGCGTCGCGCTGCTGCCGTGCGGGAAATAATGCGAGCCAATGGAATCGGCGAGCGTCAGCAGATCCTGCTCCAGCGCGAACAGCGATTTGGTGTGCAGCTCCGACGCTTCCCCCGTGATCAGCGACGACTGCAGCGCGATCGCCAGCCGCTGCGGCCGCTCCATCAAGCCGTTTTCCTTCAGCGCCGGCAGATGGGCAATGTGATCGTTCAGCGCCGAGACCTGGAACGCCACCGAGCGCGGATTGTAGGGATCCAGCACCACGAGATCGCGCACCGGCGCCAGCAGCGGCCCGACCAGATAGCGCGAACGATAGGTGATCTGGCAATCCACCAGCGTCAGCAGGACATCGAGATCGTCGCTGCTGGCTTCGTCACAGGCGAACTGCCGCGCAAAGCGCGTGGTGTTGATGGCGCGCTCGGCACGGCGGCCCATTTCCAGGAAACGCCAGCCGGCGGCACGGTTCATGTTTTCCTGCGCGAGACCGGCGAAGCTCGCCAGTTCCTGCAGCGTCAATTCAGCCGCGCTGACGACACCATCATCGTCCTCGACTTCTTGCGCCAGCCGCTCCGCCATTTCGGTGATGACCTGCCAGGCATCCGGCGACAGCCGTTCGCGCAAGGAGGTCGCGGTGCGCTGCGCGGCGCGGACCAGCGACAATGCCGAGCCGAATTTGTCTTCGCCCTGCAGCGCCTGTGCGGCGATCTTCGCCGGCTGCGACCGCGCCGTCAGCGATGTCGCGCCCCAGGTCACGAGCAGGCGCTGGATGCGCTCAACCGACTGCTGCGCCGTCGCGCCACCCTTGCCGGGGTCGCGCTGCGGCACGCTGAGTGCGCGCACCAGACGTAGCGTGGATTCGGCGCGTTCGAGATAGCGCCCGAGCCAGAACAGATTATCGGCCGCACGGCTCGGCACCCAGCCGGCGATACGCCGGATGCGCACGGTCTCGACGGACGGCAGCAGCGTCGATGCGACCACAGCCTTGTCGGAGACCACCCACACATCCGCGGCGCGGGCGCCGGCGCCCATCGACACCGCACGGGCGTCGGGCTGGTCGGCAATGCGGCAGAAGCCGCCGGGCATGATACTCCAGCCATTGGGCGTCGCGGCCGCGAACACCCGCAGCACGAAGGGACGCGGCGCGAGACGGCCGTTGTCCCATACCGGCGTGGTCGAGAGCTTGACCTGCTCTTGGCCGACGTAATCGATGCCGCGGTTGCTAATCGCAGTCCTCAATCGCTCGCGCTCGCTCGGCGACAAGTCGGCGGCCAGCACCGGACCAAGGCCCGGAAAGCCCGGCACCGATTGGCCATAGGCTCCCTCGATGACGAAGTCATCGAGCCGCGAAAGCACCTCCTCACGCGCGGCTTTCTGGCCGCACCACCAGGTCGCGATGTGCGGCATCTTGAGTTTTTCGCCGAGCAGCTTCTCGCTGAGACTCGGCAGAAAGCCGAGCAGCGCGCGCGCTTCCATCACACCGGAGCCCGGCATGTTGGCAACCACAACGCCGTTCTTTCTGATCACGTCGATCAGGCCGGGCACGCCGAGCTGCGAGGATGCATCGAGTTCGAGCGGGTCGAGCGAATTGGAATCGACGCGGCGCAGCAGCACGTCGAGCCGCTTCAGGCCGGCGACGGTGCGGATGTGGACGCGATCACCGGACACCGCGAGATCATCGCCCTCGACCAGCAGGAAGCCGAGATAGCGCGCCAGCGTGGCGTGTTCGAAATAGGTTTCGCTGAACGGGCCGGGCGTCAACAACCCGATGCGCGGCTCGTCGCGATCGGCGGACGCGCGCAGGCTGTCGCGAAACGCCTCGAAGAACGGTGCGACGCGCTCCACATTCATCGACTTGTAGAGGTCGGTGAAGGCGCGCGACAGCACCAGACGGTTTTCCAGCGCGTAGCCCATGCCGGAGGGCGCCTGCGTCCGATCGCCCAGCACCCACCAACGACCGTCGGGGCCGCGGCCGAGATCGGCGGCATAGAAGCTGAGATACTTGCCGCCGGGCGGCCTGACGCCGCACACCGAGCGCAGATATTCCGGGCTGCCGGCGATCGCCGCAGCGGGCACGGCGCCTGACGCCACGAGCTTGCCATCGCCGTAGAGATCGGTCAGCAACCGTTCGAGCAGCTCCGCGCGCTGGGTGATCGCCGCGGAAATCTGCTGCCATTCGGAGTCGTCGATCAGCAGCGGCACATGGCTGAGCGGCCAGATCCGGTCGGCGATCTCGCCGGGGGCGCGGTAGGTAACGCCAGCCTCGCGCAAATGCCGGTCCGCCGAACCGAAGCGCCGCTCGATGTCGGCCGGCGCGAGGCCGCCGAAGGCATCGAAAAACCGGGTCCAGACCTCGCGGGGCGTGCCGTCCTGCGCAATAAATTCGTCGGGAATTCCGGGCAGCCGCTCGTAATCGCGGGTCCACTGCGTGACCTTGCGATTTCCCGGACGGGGCTTTTTCCCCTGACCGGCCTGTCCCGTCATACCGATTCTCCTGCCGAAACCATTGGCATTCTCAATGCAGGAGCGGCGTCCTCAAGTCGAGGGTCAACGGAAATTCTAGTGTGCGTTCTTCCCGTGGCGGGTCCATTTCGCCCGGCGTGTGGCCGATCTCCTCGAATCGCGCCAGCCGCCGCGCCTCCGCCTCGTAGGAATTGACCGGCTTGGTCTCGTAGCTGCGGCCGCCGGGATGGGCGACATGATAGACGCAGCCGCCGAGCGATCGGCGATTCCAGGTATCGACGATGTCAAACACCAAGGGCGCGTGAACGGGAATTGTCGGGTGCAGACCGGACGCGGGTTGCCACGCCTTGAAGCGGACTCCGGCGACCACCTCGCCGGAACGGCCGGTGTCGGTCATCGGTAGCGCTCGGCCATTGCAGGTAATTAGATGCCGCCCGGCGACGAAGCCATTGGCCTTGAGCTGCAGCCGTTCCACCGAAGAATCGACGTAGCGCACGGTGCCGCCGGCCGAGTTCTCCTCGCCCAGCACATGCCATGGCTCCAGCGCCTGCCGCACTTCCAGCGTCACGCCGCCATAGGTGACGTGACCGAACACGGGGAAGCGGAATTCCAGCTGCGCCTCGAACCATTCCTTGGAAAATTCGTAGCCGGACTGGCCGAGTTCGGCGAGCACGCCTTGAAAGTCTTCCCAGAGATAGTGCGGCAGCATGAAACGATCATGCAGCGTGGTGCCCCAGCGCACGAAATTGCCCTGCTGCGGCTCGCGCCACATCTTTGCGATCAGCGCGCGAATGAGAAGCTGCTGCGCCAGCGACATGCGCGGATCGGGCGGCATCTCCAGCGCACGGAATTCGACCAGACCGAGCCGGCCCGTGGTGCCGTCCGGCGAATAGAGCTTGTCGATGCAGATTTCGGCGCGGTGGGTATTGCCGGTGATATCCACCAGGATGTGCCGGAACAGCCGGTCCACCAGCCACAGCGGCGCCTTGGTGCCCGGAGGCGGCACCTGCGCCAATGCGATCTCCAGTTCGTAGAGACCATCGTGGCGCGCTTCATCGATGCGCGGCGCCTGGCTGGTCGGGCCGATGAACATGCCGGAAAACAGATAGGAGAGCGACGGATGGCGCTGCCAGTACAGCACCAGGCTCTTCAGCAGATCCGGCCGGCGCAGGAACGGCGAATCCGCCGGCGTGCTGCCGCCGACCACCACGTGGTTGCCGCCGCCGGTGCCGGTGTGGCGGCCATCGACAAGGAAGCGATTGGCGCCGAGGCGAACTTTTGCGGCCTCTTCGTACAGATGCGTGGTGGTCGCGACAGCCTCGCGCCAGGTCGCGGCCGGATGAATGTTGATCTCAAGCACGCCGGGATCCGGCGTCACCTTGATGACTTCGACGCGCGGGTCGAACGGCGGCGGATAGCCCTCGACATGGACCTGCAGCTGCATCTCTTCGGCGGTGGCTTCCAGTGCGGTGATCAGTTCGAGATAGTCCTCGAGCTTTTCCACCGGCGGCATGAACGCGCACAGGATGCCGTCGCGGACCTCGATCGACATCGCGGTACGAACCCCGCCCGATCGCAGCTGCTGCTCCTGCACGATCTGACTGGGAACCGCTTCAGGCAAAGCCGTCTCGTCGTAGACCGGCAAAGCATCGCGCGGCTCCATCGGATCCTGCTCGACGATGTAAGGAAAATCATCTTCCGGAATATGCGGCAGCGAGGCGATCGGCAGCCGCAGGCCGAGCGGTGAATCGCCGGGCGTCAGGAACAGGTTGCCGCGGCGCAGCTTCCAGCGCTCAGAGCGCCAGCGCGTATCGGATTTGCCAGCTTCCGCGTTCCAGCGCTGGATCGGCAGCACGAAACCCTTGGGCGTATTCAGTCCCTGGTCGAACACCCGCGCCATGCGCGAGCGTTCTTCCGGATCGGCGAGCTTGGAGTCGCTGGGATCGACATTGGGCGGCAGGCCGGCTTCCTTCTGCAGCCAGTGCGACGGGTCTTCAAACGCCGGCATGATGTATTCGGAGGGCACGCCGAGTCTTTTGGCAGTGCCTTCGGCAAAACGTTCCGCGTCGTTGACGCCAGCCGTGCGCGGTCCTTCAACTCTTGCAATGAGCGCGTCGTTCTTCCAGATCGGCACGCCATCCTTGCGCCAGTACAGTCCGAACGCCCAGCGCGGCAGGCTTTCGCCGGGATACCATTTGCCCTGACCGAAATGCAGTAACCCGCCGGGTGCAAAACGCGTGCGCAAGCGGCGGATCAGATCGTCGGCGAGGCCGCGCTTGGTCGGGCCGACTGCCGCGATATTCCACTCCGCCGATTCCAGATCATCCACGGAGACGAAGGTCGGCTCGCCGCCCATGGTCAGGCGGACGTCGTCGGCTGCAAGGTCGGCATCGACCTTTTCGCCGAGTCGATCGAGCCTGGTCCAGGCTTCGTCCGAGAAAGGTTTGGTGATGCGCGGCGCCTCGCGGACGCGCTTGACCACCATCTCGAAGCCGAACTCGACTTCGGCAAAACCGACGGCGCCCGAGATCGGCGCGGCCGAACGATAATGCGGCGTGGCCGCGACAGGGATGTGACCCTCGCCGGTCAGCATGCCCGATGTGGCGTCGAAGCCGATCCAGCCGGCACCGGGGATATAGACTTCGGCCCAGGCGTGCAGGTCGGTGAAATCGTTCTCGACCTCGCGCGGCCCCTCGATCGGATCGATGTCGGGCCGCAGCTGAATGAGATAACCGGACACGAAACGCGCGGCGAGCCCGAGATGGCGCAGCGTCTCGATCAGCAACCACGCCGAGTCGCGGCAGGAGCCGGCGCCGGACAGCAGAGTCTCTTCCGGCGTCTGAATGCCGGGCTCCATGCGGATGATGTAGTTGACCTTCTCGCGCAGGCTCGCATTGAGATCGACGAGGAAG
>JAQGKA010000102.1 GCA_028290355.1 Tardiphaga sp.
TCGCCGGGGCAGTATTTTGCTTACATCGCCTATGACCTCGATTTGTTCGAGAACGGTTCGATCGCCAATCTCTCGGCGTCGATCATCGGCAATGTGTTCGGCTTCAAGCCGCTGAAGGCACTGCGGCTCGAGGACATGCGGCTGCCGGTGGCCTATGTGAAGACGTTCCAGGGCCCGGCGACCGGCATCGTGGTCGAGCGCGAGCGGATGGACAAGTTCGGCCGCCCGCTGCTTGGCGCGACGGTGAAGCCAAAGCTCGGGCTGTCGGGCCGCAACTACGGCCGCGTGGTCTATGAGGCGCTGAAAGGCGGGCTGGATTTCACCAAGG
The DNA here is from genome assembly GCA_028290355.1 of Tardiphaga sp. Taxonomy (GTDB): domain Bacteria; phylum Pseudomonadota; class Alphaproteobacteria; order Rhizobiales; family Xanthobacteraceae; genus Tardiphaga. Next base: position 329 of record JAQGKA010000102.1, read on the forward strand.
ACGACGAGAACATCAACTCGCAGCCCTTCATGCACTGGCGGGAGCGCTTCCTCTATTGCATGGAGGCCGTCAACAAGGCGCAGGCCGCATCCGGCGAGATCAAGGGCACCTATCTCAACGTCACCGCCGGCACCATGGAAGACATGTACGAGCGTGCCGAATTCGCCAAGGAGCTCGGCTCGGTCATCATCATGATCGATCTGGTGATCGGCTACACCGCGATCCAGTCGATGGCGAAATGGGCGCGGCGCAACGACATGATCCTGCATCTGCACCGCGCCGGGCATTCGACCTATACGCGGCAGCGCAACCATGGCGTCTCGTTCCGCGTCATCGCGAAATGGATGCGGCTCGCCGGCGTCGATCACATCCATGCAGGCACGGTGGTCGGCAAGCTGGAGGGCGATCCGGCGACGACGCGCGGCTATTACGACATCTGCCGCGAAGACTTCAACCGCATGCAACTCGAACACGGCGTCTTCTTCGATCAGAACTGGGCCAGCCTCAACAAGCTGATGCCGGTGGCGTCGGGCGGCATTCATGCCGGTCAGATGCACCAACTGCTCGATCATCTCGGCGAGGACGTGATCCTGCAGTTCGGCGGCGGCACCATCGGTCATCCGATGGGCATCCAGGCTGGCGCCACGGCGAACCGCGTTGCGCTGGAGGCGATGATCCTCGCCCGCAACGAGGGCCGCGACTATCTGCACGAAGGGCCGGAGATTCTGGCCAAGGCTGCGGCGACATGCACGCCGCTGAAGGCCGCGCTCGAAGTCTGGAAGGACGTCACCTTCAACTACGAGTCGACCGACATGCCAGACTATGCGCCCACCCCCAGCGTCTCGCTATAAGGAGCAGGATCATGCGTGTCACCCAAGGTTGCTTTTCATTCCTGCCCGATCTCACCGACGAGCAGATATCCCGGCAAGTCCAGTATTGCCTCGGCCATGGCTGGGCGGTGAACATCGAATTCACCGACGATCCGCATCCCCGCAACAATTTCTGGGAGATGTGGGGCCTGCCGATGTTCGATCTGCGCGACGCCGCGGGCGTGCTGATGGAGCTCAACGAATGCCGCAAGGTCTATGGTGACCGCTATATCCGGCTCTCGGCGTTCGATTCCAGCCATGGCTGGGAGTCGGTGAGGATCTCCTTCATCGTCAACCGGCCGAAGCAGGAGCCCGGCTTCCGCCTGGAACGCCATGAGGTCAACGGCCGCAACATCCGCTACACTACCAAATCCTACGCCGTCGATCGTCCCGAGGGCCAGCGCTACGGTGGATCATGAACGCGCTGGCCGCCGCCGACAGCGGCAGCGCGCCGGTCGAGCAGATCGACCTGCGCCGCGAGTTCAATGAGGTCGGCATCGGCGAGGTGCTGGATCAGCTCGATCGCGAGCTGATCGGGCTGAAGCCGGTCAAGACTCGCATTCGCGAGATCGCTTCGCTGTTGCTGATCGAGCGGATTCGCAAGCGCATGGGGCTGACGTCGGAAGTGCCGACGCTGCATATGTCCTTCACCGGCAATCCCGGCACCGGCAAGACCACGGTGGCGCTGCGCATCGCCAGCATCCTGCACAAGCTCGGCTTCGTCCGGCGCGGCCAGGTGGTGTCGGTAACGCGCGACGAATTGGTGGGCCAGTATATCGGCCACACCGCGCCGAAGACCAAGGAGATCCTGAAGAAGGCGATGGGCGGCGTGCTGTTCATCGACGAGGCCTATTATCTGCACCGGCCCGACAACGAGCGCGACTACGGCCAGGAGGCGATCGAAATCCTGCTGCAGGTGATGGAATCGCAGCGCGAGGATCTGGTGGTGATCCTCGCCGGCTATGGCGACCGGATGGACAAGTTCTTCGCCAGTAATCCCGGTTTCCGCTCGCGCATCGCGCATCACATCGATTTCCCGGATTATGCCGATGACGAATTGTTTGCCATTGCCGACCTGATGTTGGGCGAGATGAACTACAAGTTCACGCCCGACGCGCGCGACGCCTTCGTGCGCTACATCGCCCTGCGCAAGACGCAGCCGCTGTTCTCCAATGCGCGTTCGATCCGCAATGCGCTCGACCGCATCCGGCTGCGGCAGGCCAATCGTCTGGTCGCCGATCTCGATCGCGTGCTGACCGCCGACGATATCATGTCGATCGAACCATCGGATGTGCTGGCGAGCCGCGTATTTGGAGCGATTCAAAATCCGTGAGGCTTGAGGGCTTCTAAAGCGATGGGCTGGAAATTGGTTGAGCGGGGCGCGGCCGCGTCCTAGAAATTCGCGGGGTCGCAAAGGACACGCCATATGCTCGTGCAACAGGTCAAGGTCTCGGATATCACCGACGAAAGCTCGGCGCAGACCTATCTCGATCAGGCGATCATGACGACGTTCTGTCGCGTGCTTGACACATCCCGGCTGTCGCCGGCCGTGGTGATGCGGCTGCTGGCGACCGCGCTCGGCGCCACCTACCGCGAAGTCGCCGCCGCACATCAGGATGGGCAATGCCCCTGCGGTTGGTGCCCGCTGCCGGCGATCGATATCGAGACGCTGCGATCCTCGCTGGAAGATGCAGCTGCGCCGAAGCGCGCCGATGATCTCGGAGCGATGGTGGTCGCCGGAAGGGCCTAAGCCCTGCGCGGCACACGACCCGGCCCATTTGCCCGGGATTGCTGCTCGAATTCCCCCATGTAACCGTTCATAGGCCCGGTCCGAGTGGCCTCTTTCATTCGTTCAAGGGGCACGAGTCGCGTGCTTGCCACGGACGGATCATCCGTGCTGCAATGTTTGAAAGGACGCGCATCAATGCGTACCTAAAAATAATATGGGAGACGACGTTCATGCCGAAGCGGATCGCTGTCCGGATTCTGTTGCTGATCGCTTGCGCCTTTGCTTCGTTCGGCGCCTCAGCCGCCGAAGTCGCCAAAGTTCGCATCGGCCTGCAATACGGTCTCACTTACTTGCCTGTGGTGGTTGCGCAGAGTGCTGGGCTGTTCGACAAAAGCGCCAAAGCGCAGGGCCTGCCCGGGCTGGAGGTCGAACTCAATCGCTTCAGCGGCTCGACCGCCATGAACGAGGCGTTACTGTCCAACAGCATCGATTTCGGAACGCTGGGCACTGCCGGCGCGCTCATTGCCTGGGACAAGACGCGCGGCCGTCAGCAGATCAAGAGTATCGGTGCGCTGACGTCGATCACCTATGCGCTCTATACCAACCGCCCCAATATCAAGTCGCTGGCCGATTTCACGCCGAACGAAAAGATCGCCGTGCCGGCCTTCAATTCGCCGCAAGCGATCCTGCTCCGCGTCGCCGCGGCGAAAGCATTTGGCGATGCGGCGAAAGCTGACGCCTTGATGATCAGCCTGCCGCATCCCGATGCGACGGCAGCTTTGCTGAGCGGGCAGGTGATCGGCGGCTATTTCGCGACGCCGCCGTTCATCCAGATTCTGGAAAAAGACAAGCGCGTGCACGAGGTGCTGAAATCCAGTTCGCTGACCGGCGGCAGCAACATCACCGGTGCGACGCTGGCGGGGATGCAGAATTTTGTCGATGCCAATCCCAGGGTTGCGCAGGCCATGCTGACAGGATTGGAAGATGCCGCGAAACTTATTCGGGATGACCCGAAACGGGCGGCGGAAATCTACCTGGCCTCGGAAAAGGTTCAGCTCGGTGTGGAAGAGGTCCAGCGCATCCTGTCCGACGGCTCCATGACCTTCTCGGCGTCGCCGGAAGGGATCGAGGCCTTCGCCCAATTCATGCTGGAACAGGGCATGCTGACCAAGCTGCCCGGCAGCTGGAAGGACGTGTTCTTCCCGATGATCGGCGACCGCAAGGGCAGCTAGGCCGGCACCGTGCAGCGATGAATCAATATGCAGGGCGCTTATATTCGCGTCTTGCCTATATCGAGGCATGCACTAAATACAGCGGTGTCCGCTCAGACGATGTGGGAGAGATCGGCGCGGGTCTAGGCCTTGCGCCGGCGCCGAAGGAGCAACCCCCCGGGAAACTCTCAGGCACCAGGGACTGCATCGTTGGACAATCTGGAGAGAGACGCTTCGAGCGTCCACCGAAGGGGAAATCTGGCGCTTTAAGCGTTGGATCACGCTCTCAGGTACCGTGACAGATGGGGATAGCCGGCTCGGACCACGTCCGGGCCATGTCTTCATTCTGTGCGAAAGAGAAGTTCCGTGTCCCATATTGCCGTGATCGGCGCCGGTATTACCGGCGTGACGACAGCCTATGCCTTGCTCGAAAAAGGCC
>JAQGKA010000145.1 GCA_028290355.1 Tardiphaga sp.
AGAGTCGCCCGGCGCGGTTCGACCCTACTGTGGTATGGTAAACGAGGTGTAACCGAGCGCGGGGAGCTAGCGGAAAAACACCCATGTCATCAGCAGGAAGACGGGGATCAGGACGCCGATCGACCACAACATGTAGCCGAAGAAACTCGGCATCTTCACGCCGGCATCGCGGGCGATGGCATAGACCATGAAATTCGGGGCATTGCCGATGTAGGAATTGGCCCCCATGAAAACCGCACCGGCCGAAATGGCGGCCAAAGTCGCGGCGCCGGTGGTCATAAGAGTTTTGGCGTCGCCGCCGGCGAGTTCGAAGAACACCAGGTAGGTCGGCGCATTGTCGAGGAACGACGACAGCCCGCCGGTCAGCCAGAAATAGGCAATATTGTTCGGCGTGCCGTCGGCATGGGTGACCAGGGCGACCAGCGGCGCGAAGGCGCCGTGTGCGCCGGCCTGCGGCATCGCCATCACAGGCACGATGCAGATGAAAATGCCGGCGAACAGCAATGCCACTTCCTTGATCGGTCCCCACGAGAACTGGTTGGCGGCGCGATGTTCGGATTTCGTCATCCGCATCGAGGCGATGGTGACCAGCACGAAGATCAGGTCGCGCAGAAGGTCCTGCAACTCCAGGGTGGCGCCCATCAGGGGGAACGACACGCCGGGCTTCCAGCTGGCGCTCATCAGGATCGCGGAGATGATCACGGCGAGCAGCAGCAGGTTGATCTTGCCGTGCATGTGAAGCGGCGAATCCGGCGTCGGATCGGCCTTTACCGGGAAATTGCCTTCGCGGTGATGCAGGGCGACGTCGAGCACCATGAAAGCCGCCAGCACGATGCCGGCGGCGAACAGCGTCGGCACCAGCAGATGTTTCGTGGTCCAGAAAAAATCGACGCCCTTGAGGAAGCCGAGGAACAGCGGCGGATCGCCGAGCGGCGTCAGCGATCCGCCGATGTTGGAGACGAGGAAGATGAAGAACACCACCACATGGGCATTAAAGTAGCGGTCGTCATTGGCGCGGATCAGCGGCCGGATCAGGATCATCGAGGCGCCGGTGGTGCCGACCACGCTGGCCAGCAGCGCGCCGACGCCGAGCAGCACGGTGTTGGTGAAGGCGCTGTCGTGCAGGTTGCCCTCGATGTAGATGCCGCCGGCGACGGTGAACAGGGCCAGCAGCAGCAGGATGAAGGGCAGGTATTCCAGCAGCACGGTGTGCGCCAGCGTATGCACCACCGTCGTGCTATCGGCGAAGAAGAACAGCGGAATGACGACCAGCGCGGCGAAGAAAGCGGCGAACTTGCCGTAGTGATGCTCCCAGAGATGCGGGTAGAGCACCGGTCCGGTGGCTATGCTGAGCAGGATGCCGGCGAACGGCAGCGCCCACAACCATGTCAGCAATGCGCCGTCGAGATGGGCCGTTGCGATCATACCTTCAGGAATTCGGCGGCCTTGTAGAGCGCGCGGAACGGCACGCCGGCCTTGGCGAAATTCTCCGTGGCGCCTTCCTCGCGATCGACCATCGTATAGACCAGCACGACATCGCCGCCGGCCTCGCGCACCGCATCGAGCGCCTTGATTGCAGAGCCGCCGGTGGTGGTGACGTCCTCGATGATGACGATGCGCTTGCCCTGCAGGGTTTCGCCCTTGGCGAGGCCTTCGACCCCGAGGCGCGCGCCGTGTTCCTTCGGCTTCTTGCGCACGAAGAACGCGGCGATCGGATGGTTCTTCAACCACGACAGCTGCGCGATGGCGCCGGCCAAGGGCACTGCGCCCATTTCCAGCCCGCCGACATAATCCAGCTTGTCCTCGCGCAGCGCGTCGAAGGTCAGCTCCGCCAGCAGCGCGGCGCCCTCGGGGTCGCACATGGTCGGCTTCAGGTTGAAGTAGAAATTGCTCTTGCGGCCGGAAGCCAGCGTGATCTCGCCATAGCCGAACGAACGGGCATGGATGATGTCGAACAGGCGGGCGCGGGAGGCTGACTTGGACAAGGCGGGCTCTTTCGGCTGAATCGGCGGCAATCTACCGGCCTGAGCCGGGACATTCCAGAGCCGGGGTGGTCCCGTCAACAATCAACGACGTCAGGACAGCCCGATTCCGCTCAATCCGGCCAGCGCCCCGGCCGCCAGCAGCCAGAGCGGGTGAATCTTCGTCGTCACGGCGACCAGCGCGCAGGCCGCTGTGATGACGGCGAGGCTCCATTCATGGTCCGAGGCTTGCGTGATCAGTGCCGCGCTGGCGGCCACCAGGCCGACCGTCATCGGCACCAGGCCCTGCTGCACAATGCGGCGCCATGGCCGGTCCTTGAAACGCTGCCAGAGTTTCAGCACGATCCCGGTGAGGATCGACGAGGGTCCGAATTTGGCCAGCGACGTGACGATGACGCCCGGCCATCCCGCGACACGCCAGCCGACCAGCGTCACCACCATCATGTTCGGCCCCGGAGCGGCCTGGGCGAGCGCATACATCGCGCTGAAATCGCGCGCCGACATCCAGTGATGGATATCAACCACCTGACGCTGCATTTCCGGCAGGATGGTGTTGCCGCCGCCGAAGGCGAGCAATGACAGTTCGGCAAAGATCGCGGCCAGCGAAATCAGCACCGCCGTCATGATTGCCATCTCCAGGTGGCGAAGATGCTGAGCGATGCCAGCACGATCATCGTCGGCAGCAGCGGCAGCCGCAGCACGGCGATGGCGACGAAACAGAGCGCCGCGATGACGATCGCGACCGGCCTGGTGCGCAGCGGCAAAGCGATCTTGATCGCCATGGCAATCAGCAGGCCGGCGGCCGCGGCGGCGAGCCCGGCGAACAGGTGCTGGACGCGCGGATCGTCCTGAAAGCGGTCGTAGACCACACCCAGCATGATGACGATGGCGGAGGGCGCCGCGATCAGCCCGACCAATGACGCCACCGCGCCGGCAACCCCGCGAAAATGCAGACCGATCGCCACCGACAGGTTGATGATGTTGCCGCCGGGCAGGAACTGGCAGAGCCCGAGCAGGTCGGTGAATTCCGCTTCCGTCAGCCAGCGGCGCTTCTCCACGATCATCCGGCGGGCCATCGGCAGCACGCCGCCGAAGCCGATCAGTCCGAGGCCGAGAAAGCTGGTAAACAGCGCGCCGATCGTTGGCGGCTCGGGGATCGTGACGTCGGTCGGGGCGGCGCTGGCGGCGTCCATGGAATTCTCCGCTGTCCGACGGATTGGCCGGCGGATGGCATCGACCTACGCCCCGTCGGAGTGTATGTCCAATATATGGTTTAGCCATATTCTATATCAAAAAAGTATGCTTATGATCGCCCTGCGCCACCTCCGCTATTTCATCGCCGTGGCCGAGGAGGGCCATGTGACCCGCGCCGCGCTGCGGCTCGGCATCCAGCAGCCTCCGCTCAGCCAGCAGATACGGGCGATGGAAGCGGAGATCGGCGTGGCTCTGCTGAACCGGCTGCCGCGCGGGGTAGAATTGACCGAAGCCGGCCGCGTCTTCCTCGCCGAAGCGCGTTTGGCGATCCTGCAGGTCGAACATGCAGTGGAAGCGGCGCGGCGCACCGCGCGTGGCGAGCAGGGCCGGCTGGCGGTCGGCTTCACCAGCTCCGCGGCGTTTCATCCGCTGATCCCGGCGGTGGTGCGGGCGTTCCGGCAGATCTCGCCGCAGGTCGATTTGCTGCTCGAGGAGAGCAGCACCGGCGAACTGATCGCGGGCCTGCAAAAAGGCCAGCTCGACGTCGCCTTTCTCCGTGTTCCCTTGGGAGACACCGCGGGAATCCGGATCGAAGCGCTGCTCCAGGAGAAAATGCTGGTGGCGTTGCCGGCGCATCATCCGCTGGTCGGCAAGCGCGCGCCGAAAAGCATCGCGCTGGCCAGGCTGGCGGACGAGACTTTTATTCTGTATCGCCGCCCGACCGGGCCCGGCCTGTACGATACGATCATTGCCGCCTGCCGGGCTGCGGGGTTCAGTCCCCGGATCGGCCAGGAAGCGCCGCGCATGCTGTCGACGCTCAGCCTGGTCGCTGCCGGATTGGGCGTCTCGATCATTCCGGAATCGATGCGCCGTCTCGACACCGAGGGCATCGCCTATATTCCGCTGGCTGGCGCGGGCGGCCTCGTTGCGCCGCTGCATCTGGCGTGGCGCGAGGCGCATCCATCCGGCGCGGCCACACGCCTGATCGCGCATATCAGGCAGATGGTGCGTGAGCAGTGACGCGCTGCTAAAGACGCATTTCGCTTTCCGAAGCCCCGCCGCGAAAGGCCTGTAATGACGATCGAACTGCACACGTGGAATACGCCGAACGGCCGCAAGATATCGGTCGCGCTGGAGGAGATGGGGCTGCCTTACACGGTGATCCCGGTGCATATCGGCAAGGGCGACCAGATGAAACCGGATTTCCTGGCCATCAGCCCGAACAACAAGATCCCGGCGATCGTCGATCCCGATGGCCCGGAGGGCAAAAGCGTCAGCGTGTTCGAATCCGGCGCCATCCTGCTTTATCTGGGCGAGAAGACTGGCCAATTCCTGCCGAAGCCGTTGATCGAGCGAATTCCGGTGCTGGAATGGCTGATGTGGCAGATGGGGGGCTTCGGCCCGATGCCGGGTCAGGTGCATCATTTCATCGCGCTGGAAAACGAGACCAGCCGCACCTACGGGCTGAAGCGCTATTCCGACGAGACGCGGCGGCTGTACGGCGTGCTCGATCGCCGCCTCGCCGATCATGAATTCGTCG
>JAQGKA010000162.1 GCA_028290355.1 Tardiphaga sp.
TCCTGTCGCAGCCGTTCTTCGTCGCTGAAATCTTCACCGGCTCGCCCGGCAAGTTCGTCGACCTCGCCGACACCATCAAGGGTTTCCGCGCGATCTGCGAAGGCAAGTACGATCACCTCCCGGAGGCTGCCTTCTACATGGTCGGCGCCATCGAAGAGGCCGTCGAAAAGGGCAAGAAGCTGGCTGCGGAAGCCGCATAACTTTCTTACCCTCCCCCCGCGCGAAGCAAAGCTTCGCTAGGCGGGGAGGGTCGGCGCACTTGCGCCGGGGTGGGGATGCCACGGGCACCTTCATCTGTGGTTACCCCCCTCCCCAACCCTCCCCCGCAAGGGGGGAGGGAGCAGTCAGCGGATAGCGACATGGCCACCTTTCACTTCGATCTCGTTTCGCCGGAAAAGCTCGCCTTTGCTGGCGAAGTCGATCAGGTCGACGTCCCCGGTCTCGAGGGCGATTTCGGCGTGCTGGCCGGACACTCGCCTTTCGTGGCTGCGCTTCGTCCGGGCATCATGACAATCACCGCCGGCGGCACCAGGCAGATGATCATCGTACTCGGCGGCCTCGCCGAGGTGAACGACAAGGGTCTCACCGTGCTGGCCGACGTCGCGACTTCGATAGAGGAACTTGACCGCGCAGCCTTCGCCGACCAGATCGCCGAGATGGAAGAGAAGCTGGCCGAGAAGGAAGGCTCCGTGCTCGACCGCGCCATCGAGCGGCTCGACCACTTCAAGGTGATCCAGCAGCGCGTCAACTCGACGGCGATGCATTAAGCGCGATTACGCGCTTACGCCTCACACAAACTTCGCGAAACTCTTCGCCACCGCGCGATAGACCTCGCGCCGGAACGGCACCACCAGATCGGCGACGCGGTCCAGCCGCTCCCAGCGCCAGGCATCGAATTCCGCCGGCTGGTCGTTGCGCGGCGTCAGCGGATCGACCTCCGCATCATCCCCGGTGAAACGCAGCGCGAACCACTTTTGCCGCTGGCCGCGAAATTGCGCGAAGCGATGCGTCGGCCCCTCGAACGGGATGAAGTCGTAAGTCAGCCAGTCGGTCTCGCCGAGATAATCCGCGCTGGTCACGCCGGTCTCTTCCCAGAGTTCGCGCATCACCGCCGCGCGCGGATCCTCGCCTACATCGATGCCGCCCTGCGGCATCTGCCACTCCAGGCCGGGCAGAATGATCTCCGGCCCATCGTCCTTGAAACGGCGGCCGATCAAAACCTTGCCGTCCGCATTGAACAAGGCAACGCCCACATTGGGGCGATAGGGTCTGTCGTCGATCATCGCAGGACTAGCCGTCCGCCAGGCTGGCGAATTCCTTGACCACGCGCTCATAGACCGGTCGCTTGAACGGCACGATCAGCTCCGGGAGATTCTTCATCGGCTCCCAGCGCCATTTCACGAATTCCGGCTTGTGGCCGCCGCCCGGACTGAGGACGTTGATCTCGTCGTCCTTGCCGGTGAAGCGCACCGCGAACCACTTCTGGCGCTGGCCGCGATAGCGGCCTTTCCAGGCGCGACCGGCCACCGTCCGCGGGATGTCGTAGATCAGCCAGTCCGGAACTTCGCCGAGCTTCTCGACCGAGCTCACGCTGGTTTCCTCATAGAGTTCGCGTTTCGCCGCCGCCCACGTATCCTCGCCGGGATCGACGCCGCCCTGCGGCATCTGCCAGACGTGGGTTTCATCGACATGTTCGATGCCGCCGGCGCGGCGGCCGATAAAAACGAGCCCTTCCGGGTTGATCAGCATCATTCCGACGCAGGTTCGATAGGGCAGGTCTTCGTAGCGCGCCATTTCGTCAATGCCTCTCGCGTCGGTTCGAGCCCAAGTTACGCAGCGATTCGGCTGTGCCGAATTCACCCTAGCCCAAAGACGCTAGCTTGATTTTGATTTCAGCATCGCGGTTGTCAATGGCACAAGCATCACGCCGCGACCTTCGAGGGCCTTCGCCCAGGCGGCGATCCGCTCGATCGAGATCGGCAGCGCCGAGGCGACACCGACCGCCACGCCACGCTCCCTGGCGACGCTTTCCAGCTTCGCCAGCGCGCGGTCGATGTCGGCCGAGGTCGGCACCACGTCGATGCTGAGATCGGCCCGCGCAAACGGAATCGCCTGGCCTTCCGCCACGGCGGCAGCGACGCTGCGTGGCGTCGAACCGTCGTCGAAAAAACCAAGCCCGCGCTTGCCCGCATCGCGCACCACCGGCTGCATCGCCGTATCGGTGGCGACGAAGCGCGCGCCCATGAAATTGGCGACGCCGACATAGCCCTGGAACCGGCTCATGTGCCACAGCATGCGGTCGAGATTCTGTTCGGAGGTGGCGGTGGCTAGCAGCGTCTGCGGACCCGGGTCATTGTCGGGATAGTCGAACGGCTCCATTGGAATCTGCAGCAGCACCTCGTGGCGCTGCGCGCGGGCGCGTTCCACCAGCTTGCCGGGGTCCGAGCCGTAGGGCGTGAAACCCAGCGTTACCGCGGCCGGCAATTTCATGATGGCATCGGTGGTCTTGGCAGCGCCAACCCCGAGGCCGCCGATCACGATGGCGATGCTCGGCATCTTCATCGCCTTGGCGCGGTCGGCGTCGGTACCGGCGGCATAGGCGGTGACGGACTTCAGCCCATCGGCGGCGATGGGCACCATGCCGTAGCGGGATTTTTCCAGCAGCTTTTGGTTGATACCGGTCATCATGGCGGGCGGCGCATCGGCTCCCGCCGCATTGTCCGCACTGTCGCCGGACACCACGACGTCACGGCGGGCGCCGCTGGAGCCGTCGATGATGGTGATGGTCTTTTGACCGGTACTGGGCGGCGCTTTGGCCGCCTCGGCGCCGTGCTTGATCTCGACGGGCGGCGCGGTCGCAGTCTTCTCCTCCGCCGGCTTTGGCGGATTCAGCGCGATGCGGGCAACCGGTTCGCCACCCAGCGGATTGTCGTTGAAAACAGCAAACCCGACGAAGCCGAGCAGGAACAATCCGAGCACCACCGCGATCACCTGGGTGCCGGAAAACGGCAGCCGGAACCGGCGCTTCCGCGTCAGTTTCTGTCCAAGCGGGGTGCTCAGATCGTCGGTCGACACTGCCATGGAC
>JAQGKA010000163.1 GCA_028290355.1 Tardiphaga sp.
TGCGCCGCTCCGAGGATTCCTTCATGGACGAACTGATCGCGGGGCTTAGCGATCGCGGCTTTCCGGTGGTGCGCGTGCACTTCCCGCGCTCCTATGTGGACGTCAACCGCGAGCCCTACGAACTCGACCCGCGGATGTTCACCGGGCGGCTGCCGAGTTTTGCCAATACCCGCTCGATGCGGGTCGCCGGCGGCCTCGGCACGATTCCGCGGGTGGTCGGCGACGGCCAGGAGATCTATCGCGAGCGGCTCGACGTCGATGACGCCCTCAGCCGCATCGAGACGCTATACAAGCCCTACCACCGCGCGCTGCGCCGGCTGATCAACAAGGCCCACCAGACGTTCGGCACGGTAATCCTGGTGGATTGCCATTCGATGCCCTCGATCGGCATTTCGCGCGAGGAACCGCGCCGCCCGGACGTGGTGGTCGGCGACCGCTATGGCACCAGCTGTGCCGGGATTCTGGCCGATGTGGTCGAGAACAGCTTCAGCCGGCTCGGCTACTCCCTCGGCCGCAACAAGCCCTATGCCGGCGGCTTCATCACCGAGCACTACGGCAACCCCGCGAGCGGATTGCACGCGATCCAGATCGAGCTCAACCGCGCGATCTACATGGACGAACGCCGCCGCGAGCGCACCGAACGCTTCACCCAGATAGCGACCGATTTCGCCGTGCTGGCCGATGCTATCGCGGAGATTCCGCTGGGCGAACTCGGCCCGTTCCAGGCCGCCGCCGAATAGCCGAAGTAGCGGGCAAACGGTCTGGGTCCTTGCAACCGCGAGGCCACGACTTGTCCTCCAAACCATCAGCTCAACCAGATGGGGTATTTTTTGCACGTTACGAAGCGCCAAAATGCGAGTAAATTTGCCTAAAAGTGGACTATTTTTCTGAATTTGGCTCGGGGGCCAAATTTCATACCTGCGGTTCATGCAACTTTAGGTATTTGGCATCAGGGTTCCCGACGCGGAACTTAACCGCGCTACCTGACAGGAGGTCAAATGAAACCCATGCTGAAAAAGTTCTGGTCCGATCAATCTGGGGCCACCGCGATCGAATACGGCTTGATTGCAGCCGGCATCTCTCTGGTCATTATCGCCACCGTGAACGGCATCGGTGGCACCTTGTCCACCAAATTCGGCGACCTCAACACGTCCCTGAAGTAATCTGCGACCTGACGACGTGGTTTTCGCCTGAAGGCTTTCTCAGCCGAAATAGTCTCGCCTTCGATCCCGCGAACAAACGTCCGAGGGCTGTCGGGGCGTTGAGCGAGATACAGCGAGGCGCCCTGCTATTCACCGACGGCCGCGTCACCAAAACTCTCAGGCAGAAAAAAGGGCCGCTTGCATTGGCAAGCGGCCCAAGTCTAGGGAGGAAACGCCCAAGGAGGGCAGCGATAACGCGAGGCGTTACCGCACCGCAACAATATGCCGCCGCGACGCACAAAGCGCAAGAGTTTTCCGACGAATTTCCATGCAAATTTTGCATGGGTGTCCCCGTTAAAACGGAATGGGATTCATATATTTACCTAATGATTTCAAGTAGATGAAGAAATGACAATAACTTTGACCTATTGTAGGTATGAACTTAAATTCACTTCCTTCCCAGATTCGTGATTGCCGAAAGTTTGAAAAGTTAGCGAAATCGCAATCCGATTCAGTCGTCTGTCCACGCCCGCATAATCTTGCGATATGTCTCCCTCCGCAGATGCGGGCAGCGATATCGCCCTGTATAGGAAGCGGCGAGCCCACAGTCGGGCGCGCAAAGGATTCCGCCGTGACGGTCATCGATTTCACAGCCTTCATCGGCCGTCTCGCCACCGCCTCCGGCGAAACCATCCTGCCGTTCTTCCGCACCTCGCTCAGCGTCGATAACAAGAGCAGTCAAGACTTCGATCCGGTGACAGAAGCCGACCGCGCCGCCGAGGCGGTGATGCGCCGGCTGATCAAGGCGAACTTCCCCCAGCATGGCATCGTCGGTGAGGAATTCGGCAGCGAGCGCGAGGATGCCGAGTATGTCTGGGTGCTGGATCCGATCGACGGCACCAAATCCTTCATCTCCGGCTTCCCGATCTGGGGGACGCTGATCGCGCTGCTGCATCGGGGCACGCCGGTCTACGGCATGATGCACCAGCCCTATATCGGCGAGCGTTTCAGCGGTGACAACGGCTCGGCGCGCTATCAGGGCGCGACGGGCGATCGCAAGCTCGCGGTGCGGCGCTGCGCATCGCTGCAGGAAGCCGTCCTGTTCACCACCAGTCCACTGCTCATGAATGCAAGCGATCGCGAGACTTTCCAACGCGTCGAGCAAGCCGTGCGGCTGACGCGTTACGGTGGCGATTGCTATTCCTACTGCATGCTCGCCGCCGGCCACCTCGATCTGGTCATCGAGACCGAACTCAAGCCCTACGATATCGCGGCCTTGATCCCGATCATTACCGGCGCCGGCGGTGTCGTTACCACATGGGAGGGCAAGCCCGCGCAAAACGGCGGCCGCATCGTGGCCGCCGGAGATCCGCGGGTGCATGAGGCCGCGCTGAAGGTCCTCAACAGCTGAGCAACCGGGTTTTACCAGCGACATTGCTCAAAATAGGGTCGCCCATCCAACGCAACAGGTCTATGGTTTCGCTATTGCCGGCAATGAGCGTTGGGCGCCGGTGACCGAGAGCCCCGCTTGGACTCGCGCCTTACCCGCGGGTGAATGGCATGGTGCCGACTCCGTACCTTCGCAAGCAAGCCGAGAAGTGCCGCCGCCTCGCCCGCGACGTTAGCGAGACCACCACGCGTGACCGGCTTGAAAGACTCGCTGGCGAGTACGATGCGCAAGCCGATTTTCAGGACAGCCATGCGCCCGGCGAGTTGCGTCGCACGGCGCCTTCGGAAGACTGATTCAGTCCATATCGAGACAGTAATCGCGGGTTCGTACGCTGCCGTACAAATAAACTTTGCCGGCCGCTACAGGATGTGAACGCCAGGCATTGCAGCCCAACCGACGACGGTCCGGTTCCGGTAGTCAGCTAAATGTGCGTTAAGCCCGGTACCGTACCGACAAAGCCCCCTTATGCTTCTTATATCAATGGGTTCCTGCAGAACGCCCTCTCGGAGCGCCGTTCCCCCACCCCTGCGGACACATGGCCCGACCGATCGGGTGGGTAACCGCATTGAATTCTTTGCATCTCGACCCCACGGCCAACAAACTACTCTCCGCTCTGCCGCGCGAGCATTTCAACATGCTGGCACCGCATTTGACGACGGCGACTTTTCCGCAAAACCTGGTGTTGCTGGAGACTGGCGACGAGGTCGACCAGATCTATTTCCCGCACAACGGCATGCTGTCGCTGCTGGCGGTGATGCGCGACGGCAAGGCGATCGAGACCGCTACCGTGGGCCGCGAAGGCGTGGTCGGCGCCATGGCCGGGCTCGGCCTCTATAGATCCATGGTGCGCGTCGTCGTGCAGTTGCCGACGACCGCGACGAAAATCTCATCGACCAACTTCCGCAAGGTCGTCGCCGGTAGCGAGCCGCTGCGCAACCTCTGCATCCATTACAACGAGGTGCTGCTGACCCAGGCGCGGGTCACCGCCGCCTGCAACGCCCTGCATCCGGTCGAGGCGCGGTTTGCCCGCTGGCTGCTGCAATCCGCCGATCGCGCCGGCAGCGATGTGGTCGGGTTGACCCAGGAATTGCTGGCGGAAATGCTCGGCGTCCGCCGCACCTCGGTAACCGAAGTCGCCGGCAAGCTGCAGGCCGACGGCATCATCTCCTATTCGCGCGGCGTCATCAAAATCATCGATCGCTCCGCCCTGGAGCGGGTGTCCTGCGAATGCTACCAGACCCTGATCGATCACTCGGCAACGCTGACCTGAGCCGACAGGCTAGCGTTGGCCCGGCTCGGCCTCTTGCCGCAAATGCTCGTACAGCTGCTGGGCGGGACGCGAAAGCGCCTTGAAACTGCGGACGCAGATCGCCAGCCGCCGGCTTGCCCAAGGATCCCGGATTCGGACCAGCTTGATCGGCATCGAGCGGGCGCAACGCCGGGCGGCAACTTCGGGCACGATGGCGATTCCGACACCCGCCGCCACCATCTGACACATGGCGTCGAAGTCGCGCAGCTGCGCCCGGAATCGCAACCGCGCACCGAGCCGCGCAGCGTACTTGCCGATGTGGCTTTGCAGCGCCGTCGAATTGGTCAACCCGACGAAGTCCTCGTCGATTACCTCCCGAAAATCGATCTGGCGGCGGTTGGCGAAGGCGCTGCGCGGCGAGGTGACGAGCATGAAGCGGTCCTCGCGGAACGAGAACCGCTCGAGATGGTCCGGCAAGGTGTGGTCCGCTGCAAATCCAAGATCGGCCACGCCGCTGGCGATCGCCTGCGCGATGTCGGCGCTTTCGCGCTCTTCGACGGCTAGGCTGATGCTCGGATGCGCGCGGAGAAACGACGCCAGCGCCTTTGGCAGATGCTCGGAAAGCCCGACGGTATTGGCGAGCATGAAAACGCTGGTTTTCAGGCCCCGCGCATAGGAACCGAGGTCGCCGCGCATGGTTTCGACGTCGTGCAGAACGATGCGGGCGTGGCCGAGCAGCGCTTCGCCGGCGGCGGTCGCCACCACGCCGCGGCGGCCGCGCGTCAGCAGCGCGACGCCGAGGGCCTGCTCCAGTCCCCGGATGCGGGCGCTCGCCGAGGCCAGCGCAAGGTTGGCCCGCGCGGCGCCGCCGGTGATGCTACCGGTCTCCGCGACGGCGACGAACAGCTGCAGGTCCACCAGATCAAACCGCATGGGACCTCCCTGCCTTCGTTCGAGCCGAAGGCTGCTTCATGAACCTCCAGATTGTGCCAGCGGCAGGGATCGGTCAATGTGCCCCCATGCCCGATTCCATCATCATTCTCATCGCCGCGGTGTTCGCGCTTGCGGGTTTCATCAAGGGCGTCATCGGCCTTGGCCTCCCCACCGTGTCGATGGGCCTGCTGGCCGTTGCCATGACGCCGGTGCAGGCGCTGACCATCGTCATTGCGCCCGCCATCGTCACCAATGTCTGGCAGACT
The DNA here is from genome assembly GCA_028290355.1 of Tardiphaga sp. Taxonomy (GTDB): domain Bacteria; phylum Pseudomonadota; class Alphaproteobacteria; order Rhizobiales; family Xanthobacteraceae; genus Tardiphaga. The sequence goes on from JAQGKA010000163.1 coordinate 5,041, forward strand.
TTCGTCGGCCCCTATCTGCGCGACATCCTCCGGCGGCTGTGGCCGCTGATGCTCGGCACCGTCGTCGCGATCTGGGCCTGCGGCGGCCTGATGATCGGCCCTTACGCGCATTACGGCCCGATCGTGCTCGGCATTCTGCTGGTGATCTATGCGCTGATCAGCCTGGTCAAGTTTCAGTTTACCGTCTCGCCTGCCCACGAGATATGGGTCGGCGGCATCGTCGGCGTGATCACCGGCGCGGTGGCGGCAGCTACCGGCGTGCAGGTGATTCCCTCCATGCCCTTCATGCAGTCGATCGGCATGGAGAAGGACGAGTTGGTGCAGGCGCTCGGCGTGTTCTTCACCACCGCCACGCTGGCGCAGGCGTTCAATCTGACCAGCGCCGGATTGCTCAACGCCTCCACCGCGCTGCCCGGCATGGTCGGCATGGCCTCGGCCTTTGCCGGCATGTTCCTCGGCCAGGCGGTGCGCACAAGGATGCAGCCGGAATCCTTCCGCCGCTGGTTCCTGATCGCGATGCTGCTGCTCGGCCTCTACCTCACGGGCACCGCGAGCTATGCCGTTCTGAAATAGCGCTACCGCGTCTGCAGCATCGCCACGCGCACACCGAGATAGACGAACACGCCGCCGAGCAGGCGGTTGATCCACAGCAGCGCTTCACCGGACTGCCGAATCCGGCCGGCGGCCTTCGCCGCGAATGCTGCCATGCCGAGATTCCACACCGTGCCGGTGCCGATGAAGACCAGGCCGAGCGCGACAAAGGCGAGCGCCTTGCCCGGCGCCTCGGCATCGACGAATTGCGGCAGGAAGGCGAGGAAGAACAGCGCGACTTTTGGATTGAGCGCGTTGGTCAGCACGCCCTGCCAGAACACCTGCCGCAGCGACAGCGCGCGCTTTTCTATAGCAGCATCAGGCGCCAGCGAAGCCGCGCGCGAGAGCAACATCGCAATGCCGGTGTAAAGCAGATAGGCCGCGCCGATCCACTTCACGGCGGTGAACGCGACCGATGAAGCCGCCAGCAGCGCCGACAGCCCGATCGCAGCGGCGAACACGTGGACGAGGCAGCCCGCGCTGATGCCCAGCGCCGCCGCTGCCCCGCCGCGCCAGCCGATCTGCACGCTGCGACCGACGATATAAGCGGTGTCCGGCCCCGGCGTGATGTTGAGCAGCAGGCCGGAGATCACAAAGAGCCAGAGTTCGTGGATGCCAAGCATGTTTGACCTGCGGGGATTCTTGATACGATACGTTCCAATACGATAAGCCCAATCACGCCACCCAGCCAGACCGGCCAGCCGCCATGATCCGCCTCGCCCGCGCCGCAGACGTCGCCACCGTCGCCGCCATCGTCAACGACGCCTATTCGGTCTATATCGCCCGCAACGGCAAGACGCCGGGACCGATGCGCGACGACTATGCGGTGCTGATCCGCGACCAGCGCGTGCACGTCCTGGAACACGATCATGAGATCGTCGGCCTGGTGGTGCTGATTCCGGAACAACGGTCCATGCTGCTCGACAATGTCGCGGTCAGTCCGCGAGCCCAGGGCCGCGGGTTCGGCGTCAGGCTGATCGCCTTCGCCGAGCAGCGCGCGCGGGACGCCGGCTTTGACGTCATTCGGCTCTACACCCAGGACATCATTACCGAAAACCTGGCGCTCTATGCCCGCCTGGGATTCGTCGAGACCCACCGCGGCGAAGAGATCGGACTGCAACGCGTCTATATGTCCA
>JAQGKA010000185.1 GCA_028290355.1 Tardiphaga sp.
TGCTGCCGCCGGCGGCCAACATCACGGTGTCCAACGTGCCCGGTCCGCGGCAGACACTCTATGCGGCCGGCGCCGAGCTGTTGCACATCTTCCCGGTATCCATCGCCACCCATGGGCTGGCGCTGAATATCACCGTGCAGAGTTATCGCGACCAGCTCGATTTCGGCTTCATCGCCGGCGCCAACATCATTCCGCATGTGCAGCTGCTGGCCGACATGCTGCCGGATGAATTCGCCCTGCTCGAGGCGGCGTTCGTGCCGCCGGATCAACTCAAAAGCGCGGCCAGCTGAAAGACGAATGATGATTGAAATGCCGCCGTTGCAATTCGCCGAGATCAACGGCATTCGCATGGGATATTACGAGGCCGGGCCGAAGAGCGATGCGCCGCCGATGGTGCTGTGCCACGGCTGGCCTGAAATGGCGTTTTCCTGGCGCCACCAGATCAAGGCGCTAAGCGAAGCCGGGATTCGCGTGATCGCGCCGGACCAGCGCGGCTACGGCGCCACCGACCGGCCCGAGGCGGTGGAAGATTACGACATCGAGCACCTCACCGGCGATCTCGTCGGCCTGCTCGACCATCTCAAGATCGACAAGGCGGTTTTCGTCGGCCACGACTGGGGCGGCTTCATCGTCTGGCAGATGCCGCTGCGGCACATCGACCGCGTCGCCGGCGTGGTCGGGGTCAATACCCCTCACACGGACCGCGCACCGGTCGATCCGCTGCTGATCTACAAGAAGCGTTTCGGCGAGACGATGTATATCGTCCAGTTCCAGGATCCCGCGCACGAGCCGGATCGCATCTTCGGTGAGAATGTCGACAAGGCGTTCGACTTCTTCATGCGCAAGCCGATGCCGCGCAAGGCGCCCAATGTCGGCGAGGCACCGGTTGGCGGGATCGGCGCATCCTCCAAGACCAATCTGGCGTTTCCGCAAATGGTCGCGGGTTACGATCCTGCAAAAGACCCGCGCCAGAAGATCCTGTCCGACGAGGAAAAGAAGGTCTTCGTCGATGCATTCAAACTGTCCGGCTTCACCGGCGGCATCAACTGGTATCGCAACATGAGCGCCAACTGGGCGCGCGCGGAAGGGCTCGACCATACCGTACGAGTGCCGTCGCTGATGATCATGGCGGAGAATGATGCGGTGCTGCCGCCCTCCTCTGCGGATGGCATGGAGAACATCGTTCCCGATCTGGAAAAGTATCTGGTGAAGGACAGCGGCCACTGGACGCAGCAGGAGAAGCCCGACGAGGTCAGTGCCAAGCTGATCGAATGGCGACGTAAGAGATTTGGGTGAGACATAATCCAACGTCGTCATCCTGAGGTGCTCGCCGCAGGCGAGCCTCGAAGGATGCGGCAACGGGCGCACAAGCGGCCCATCCTTCGAGACGCCGCGCCAAGGCGCGGCTCCTCCAGCCGAAACGCAATAGCGTTTCGGCTGGGATGACGGCGGTGTGTGCGGCAAGAAACATAAGGCGGCAGGGAAGAAATACGAAATGTCATCCACCAACAAACTTGCCCCGATCCCGCATCCGCCGAAGAAGCCGGTGGTCGGCAACATGCTGTCGCTGGATGCCAATGCGCCGGTGCAGGATCTGGCGCGGCTGAGCAAGGAGCTCGGCCCGATCTTCTGGCTCGACATGATGGGCGCGCCGATCGTGATCGTTGCCGGCCACGATCTGGTTGCCGAACTGAGCGACGAAAAGCGCTTCGACAAGGCGGTGCGCGGTGCGCTGCGCCGGGTCCGTGCGGTCGGCGGCGACGGACTTTTCACGGCGGACACCAAGGAGCCAAACTGGAGCAAGGCGCACAACATCCTGCTGCAGCCGTTCGGCAACCGCGCGATGCAGTCCTATCACCCCAGCATGGTGGATATCGCCGAACAGCTGGTGAAGAAATGGGAGCGGCTCAACGCAGACGAGGAAATCGACGTGGTCCACGACATGACCGCGCTGACGCTGGACACCATCGGCCTGTGCGGTTTCGAATATCGCTTCAATTCGTTCTACCGGCGCGACTACCACCCCTTCGTGGAATCGCTGGTGCGCTCGCTCGAGACCATCATGATGACCCGCGGCCTGCCGCTGGAGAGCCTGTGGATGCAGAAGCGCCGCCGCGACCTGGCCGGCGACGTCGCTTTCATGAATTCCATGGTGGACGAGATCATCGCCGAGCGCCGCAAGGCCGCCGAGACCGCCGAAGGCAAGAAGGACATGCTCGGTGCGATGATGACCGGCGTCGACCGCGCCACCGGGGAACAGCTCGACGACGTCAACATCCGCTACCAGATCAACACCTTCCTGATCGCCGGGCACGAGACCACCAGCGGGCTGCTCTCCTGCGCGATCTACGCGATGCTGAAGCATCCGGAGGTGCTGAAGAAGGCCTATGAGGAAGTCGACCGCGTGCTCGGGCCCGATGTCGACGCCAAGCCGACCTATCAGCAGGTCACGCAGCTGAATTACATTACGCAGATACTGAAGGAGTCGCTGCGGCTGTGGCCGCCGGCGCCCGCCTATGGCATTGCGCCGATCCAGGATGAGACCATCGGCGGCAAGTACAAGCTCAAGAAGGGCACCTTCGTCACGGTGCTGGTGCTGGCGCTGCACCGCGATCCTTCGGTGTGGGGGCCGAACCCCGACGTGTTCGATCCCGAGAATTTTTCCCGCGACGCAGAAGCGGCCCGACCGATCCACGCCTGGAAGCCGTTCGGCAACGGCCAGCGCGCCTGCATCGGCCGCGGCTTCGCGATGCATGAAGCAGCGCTGGCGCTCGGCATGATCCTGCAGCGCTTCCGGCTGATCGACCACAAACGCTACCAGATGGTCCTGAAGGAAACCCTGACCATCAAGCCGGATGGATTCAAGATCAAGGTGCGGCCGCGCGCCGATCACGATCGCGGCGCCTATGCCGGCCGCGCGGGTGCGGCGGCGGCAACGCCGATTGCACCAGTGGCTACCGGGCGGGCACGCCCCGCACACAACACGCCGCTGCTGGTGCTGTATGGCTCCAACCTCGGCACCGCCGAGGAACTGGCGACGCGGGTCGCCGATCTCGCCGAGGTCAATGGCTTTGCGACAAAACTCGCGCCGCTCGACGACTTCGTCGGCAAATTGCCGGAGCAAGGCGGCGTGCTGATCTTCTGCGCGTCGTATAACGGCGCCGCGCCGGACAACGCCACGCAGTTCGTCAACTGGCTCGGCAGCGACCTGCCGAAGGATGCATTTGCCAAAGTACGCTACGCCGTGTTCGGCTGCGGCAACAGCGACTGGCTCGCCACTTACCAGTCAATCCCGCGCTTCATCGACGATCAGCTGCGCGCCCATGGCGCCACCAATGCCTATGTGCGCGGCGAAGGCGATGCCCGCGACGATCTAGACGGCCAGTTCGAATCCTGGTTCGCCAAATTGCGACCGCTGGCGGTGAAGGAATTCGGCCTCGACACTGGCTTCGACCGCAGCGCCGACGATGTACCGCTATACGCCATCGAGCCGGTGGCGCCGAGTGCGGTCAATGCGGTGGTGGCGCTGGGCGGCGTATTGCCGATGAAGATTCTCGCCAACGGCGAATTGCAGAACAAGGCCGGCGCCAACGCGTCGGATCGTTCGACAAAACATATCGAGGTGCAGCTTCCCACCGGCGTCTCCTACCGCGTCGGCGATCATCTCAGCGTGGTGCCGCGCAACGATCCCGTTCTGGTCGATGCCGTCGCCCGCCGCTTCGGATTCCTGCCGGCGGATCAGATCCGGCTGCAGGTGGCGGAGGGCCGGCGCGCGCAATTGCCGGTCGGCGATGCCGTTTCGGTTGGGCGGCTGCTCACCGAATTCGTCGAGCTGCAGCAGGTCGCCACCCGCAAGCAGATTCAGATCATGACGGAGCACACCCGCTGCCCGATGACCAAACCGAAACTACTCTCCTATGTCGGCGAAGACGCGGCGGCGAGCGAGCGCTATCGCGCCGAGATTCTAAGCAAGCGCAAATCGGTGTTTGATCTCTTGGAAGAGCATCCGGCCTGCGAATTGCCATTCCACGCCTATCTCGAAATGCTGTCGCTGCTGGCGCCGCGCTACTATTCGATCTCGTCGTCGCCGCAGGGTGACACCTCGCGCTGCAGCGTCACCGTCGCGGTGGTCGAGGGTGCGGCAAGTTCGGGACGCGGTCTCTACAAAGGCGTCTGTTCGAATTATCTGTCAGGCCGCCGCGCCGGCGACACCGTGCATGCCATCGTGCGTGAAACCAAAGCCGGCTTCCGCCTGCCCGACGATCCCGCAGTGCCGCTCATCATGATCGGACCGGGAACCGGCCTCGCTCCGTTCCGCGGCTTTCTGCAGGAGCGCGCCGCACTGAAGGCGAAGGGCGCGAAGCTGGGGCCAGCCATGTTATTCTTCGGCTGCCGGCATCCGGACCGCGACTATCTCTATGCCAACGAGTTGAAGGCTTTCGCCGCAGATGGCCTCTGCGAACTGCATGTCGCGTTCTCGCGCGGCGATGGGCCGAAGACCTATGTGCAGCACCTGATCGCCGCACAGAAGGATCGCGTCTGGGATCTGATAGGGCAAGGCGCCATCACCTATGTCTGCGGCGACGGCGGCAAGATGGAACCGGACGTCAAGGCGGCGCTGATGACAATCCATCGCGAGCGTACCGGCGGCGATGCGGCGGCAGCGCTGAGCTGGATCGACGACCTCGGCACCGGCAATCGTTATGTGCTGGATGTCTGGGCGGGCGGATAGCTACGACTTCGCCATCGTCCGTTCATAATCGCTGTCACAATCGACAACCTTGACTGTCACAATCGGCAGCCGTGCAACGTCCCATTAATCGCTGCGACGATTTGTTCGGCCGATCACGCGCTTGCGGCTTTTTCGCCGGGAATTTTCGTGTCATATGTTTGACATGAGCCAGCGCCCCGCAAAAATCCCCGAAACCATGTCCGTTCCGTATCAGCCGCCACGGCTGGTGCGCGCCAATGGCGTTGAGCTTTGCTACGATATCTTCGGCGCCGATGACGCAGAGCCGATGGTGATGATCATGGGTCTCGGCGCCCAGATGATCCACTGGGACGACGATTTCTGCAAAGCGCTGGCCGCGCACGGCTTTCGCGTGATCCGCTTCGACAACCGCGACATCGGCCTGTCGACCAGGATGTCCGGCGGCAAGCCGCTCAACCTGTTCGAACTGGCGAAGCTGCGTTATCTCGGCACTCCGGTCGCGGCGCCCTACAAGCTCAGCGACATGGCCACCGACGTGATCGGCCTGCTTGACGTGCTGCGCATCAAGTCCGCGCATGTAGTCGGCGCGTCGATGGGCGGCATGATCGCCCAGGAGATCGCCATCACCTTTCCCGAGCGCGTGCGCTCGCTGACCTCGATCATGTCGACGACAGGCAATCCGCGGCTGCCGCAGCCGAGCCGCGGGGTCGCTGCACTCCTGCTGCAGCCGCAGCCCACGACCTATGACGAATTCGTCGCCCGCTTCAAACAGACCTGGTTGTTTCTCCGCGTTGGCCGCTTTCCCGAGGATGAAGCCAGGGACGCCGATCGTGCCGAACGTACTTACGCGCGCGGCCTCAATCCGGCCGGCGTGGGACGCCAGCTCCGCGCCATCCTCGCCTCGGGAAGTCGCAAGGAACGATTGGCCGCGGTCACGGCGCCGACGCTGGTGATCCACGGCAAGGTCGATCCGCTGGTGCACCCCGCCGCCGGCCGCGATACCGCCGCGTCCATTCCCGGCGCCAAACTGTTGATGGTCGATGGCATGGGCCACGCGCTGCCGATCTCGATGTGGACGCGCGTCATCGATGCGGTCGCCATGCATGCAAGCGGCGCCACTATCGAACAGCCCGCTGCCGTCAAGAACCGTAGGATGGGCTAAACGAAACGAGCCCACCAAAGCGCTTCAGCTACTCAAAACGTAAACGGTGGGCACGGCGCGAAGAGCGCTTTTGCCCCCTACAATCCTTTGCTCACTTCTTGTCCTTCGGCCGCCCGGTGGCGAGGCCGGCCATATTGGCGAACATCTCCTGAAAACGTTCGGCCATCTTCGGATCGAAGGTGAACCAGCTCTGCATGATGGACTCCGGCGAAAACTTGTCGATGTTGGCCATCATCTTTCCCTGCATCTGATCCATCATCGCCGCCTGCATCGGCTGCACGTCGGGAAGGCCAAAGAACTCGCGCGCCTCAAGCGGCGTACAATCCACGACAACGGTCACTTTCATCGAATGCTCCTGAATCATTCGCCGGCGCACGCGCGCATGGCGAAGCAGCGGCAGTATCGCCGCTGTCGCCTGCCGGATGCAAGCGACGTGATGTCTATGTGCAGTTGCGAAGGATCAGCCGAAGCGTTCGACCGAGAAAGCCTTCGGGTCGGTGAACGGCGTCACGCCGGTGATCATGTCGGCGAGCAGCCGGCCGCTGACCGGGCCCAGCGTCAGGCCGTGATGCTGGTGGCCGAAATCGAACCACAGGCCCTTGTGGCGCGGTGCCTTGCCGATTACCGGCAGCATGTCCGGCAGGCAGGGCCGCGCCCCCATCCAGGCCTTGTTCTCGATGGTGTCGCCGAGCGGAAACATGGCGCGGGCCATCGGCAGCGTGCGCTCGATCTGCACCGGCGTCGGCGGCGCATCTCGGCGCGCGAATTCCGCGCCGGTGGTGAGGCGGATGCCGCGGTTCATCGGCGCCAGCAGATAGCCGCGATCGGCATCGAGCACCGGGTGATGCAGCACCGCGTTGCCCGACGGCGACAGTTGGATGTGATAGCCGCGCTTGGTCTTCAGCGGGATGTCATAGCCGAGCGGGCGAAACACCTCGTCCGACCACGGCCCCAGCGCCAGCACCACGTCGCGCGCGACGATGGCGCCGTTCGTCCCGGCGACGCGCCAGCCGCCGTTGCCCTGCTCCAGCGTCCGCGCATCGGCGGCGAGGAAACGGCCGCCCTTCTTGATGAACAGCGAGGCATAGGCCTTGGCGAGGCCGCCGGGATCGGGAATGAAGCCCGGCGCCGGCCAATGAATCGCGCCGGCGAAATCGCCGGACAGATTTGGTTCGCGCGCCGCAATATCGTTGGCGTCGAGCACGTCGCCGGTGATGCCATAGGTGCGGTCGCGTTCCAGCTCCTTGATGCTCTTGGCCATGGTGGTCTCGGAGCGAAACAGCTTGATCCACCCGGTTCGGCGCAGCAATTCGGGCACGCCGGCCTCGGCGATCAGCGCTTCATGCTCGGTCAGGCTACGCCGGATCAGCGGCAGCGCCGCCATCGCGCTGCGCAGCGCGCCAGCCGGCGACGAATTCAGGAAATAGCGTGTCATCCACGGCAGGAAGCCGGGCAGCGCGTTAAGGTGATAATGCACATCCGGTGAGCGGTTCAGCGCATATTTCAGGATCTGGCTGAAATCGCGCGGAAACATGTAGGGAAACACCGAGGCGCATTCGATCAGCCCGGCATTGCCATAGCTGGTCTCCTCACCTGCCCGCTCGTGTTTGTCGATCAGCACCACGTTGCGGCCACGCTGCTGCAGATGCAACGCCGCCGATACACCAACCATGCCTGCGCCAAGCACAAGCACATCAGCCTTGAGTTCCGCCATACGTACCCCGAAATTTTGACCGTCGTGGCGGTTCTCTTAGCGCCGTGTCGTGAAGGTATGATGCGCATCGCAGATGCGCAAACCGGTGAAAGCAAAGATCGCGCCATCTGCCGCGATTTGTGGCGGAGAGCGCCAGTAAATCGAGCTTGCGCAGTGAACGAACCCTGCCAACAATGCAACCGCGGTTTCGGATACCGATGCGAAGCTTATGCCGCAGTGGAGAGCGTTACGACATGCCTATTCGCCAGACCTGCCTTGCAGCCGTTGCATCGATAATCGCCTTCGCGCTGGCGCCCGCCTCGGCACAGACCCTGCGCTACGCCAACCAGGGCGACCTCAAATCGCTCGATCCCTACACGCTTAACGAATCCACCACCATCGCCCATCACGGCCAAGTCTATGAAGGCCTCACCGCGCGCGACAAGGACCTGTCGATCATTCCCGGCCTGGCCGAAAGCTGGGAGACGCCGGAGCCGACCCGCTGGCGCTTCCACCTGCGCAAGGGCGTCAAATTCCAGAATGGCGACCCCTTCACCGCCGACGATGTCGTATTCTCCGCCGACCGCGTCCGCGCCAAGGGCTCGAACTTCGCAACCCGCGTTCCGTCAGATGCCAAGGCCGTCAAGATCGACGATTACACCGTCGATTTTGTGCTGACGGCGCCAAATCCCATCCTGAATTCGCAGTGGGATACCTGGTACATCATGGACAAGAAGTGGTGCGAGGAGAACAACGCCGTGGCGCCGACCCCGGCCGCCGCCACCTCGCCGAGCTTCGCCTCGCTGAACGCCAATGGCACCGGCGCGTTCACGATCGAAAGCCATCAGCCCGGCGTCAAGACCGTGTTCAAGGCCAATCCGAACTGGTGGCGCAAGCCCGAGCATAATCTGAAGGAGATCATCTTCACCCCGATCTCGTCCGACGCCACCCGCGTCGCCGCGCTATTGTCCGGCGAGATCGACCTGATGGAGCCGGTGCCGATCCAGGACATCGCGCGGGTCACCGCCAGCCCCAACGCCGTGGTGATGACCGGCCCCGAACTGCGCACCATCTTTCTCGGCATGGACCAAACCCGCGACGAGCTGCTGTTCTCCAACATCAAGGGCAAGAACCCGTTCAAGGACGCCCGCGTCCGCGAGGCCTTCTACAAGGCCATCGACATCGAGCTGATCAAGGCCCGCGTCATGCGCGGCCTGTCGACGCCCTCGGCGCTGATGATCGCGCCGCAGCTGTTCAAGCTGTCGAACGAATTCGTCCGTCCGAAATACGATGCCGAAGGCGCCAAGAAACTGCTCGCCGAGGCCGGCTATCCGGACGGCTTCGAAGTCGGGATGGATTGCCCGAACGACCGCTATGTCAACGACGCCGCGATCTGTCAGGCGGTGGTCGGCATGCTGGCGCGGATCGGCGTCAAGGTGAACCTGATGGCGCAGCCGAAGGCGCTGTATTTCGCCAAGGTCTTCAAGTCTGGCAACTACAATACCTCGTTCTATCTTCTGGGCTGGACGCCGGGCACGCTGGATTCCCACAACGTGCTGTTCGAAATCATGGGCTGTCGCGACAATCCGGCCAGTTCGCGCGGCGACACCAATCTCGGCGGCTACTGCAACAAGGACTTCGATGCCGTCACCGACAAGGTGCTGCAGGAGATCGATCCGGCCAAGCGCGACCTGTTGATCAAGCAGGCCTTCGAGATCAGCGCCAAGGATTTCGGCTACATCCCGCTGCATCAGCAGGCGCTGGCCTGGGGCGTGTCGAAGAAGGTCAAACTGGTGCAACGCGCCGACAATCAGGTGCTGCTGTACTGGGCGACCAAGCAGGAATAGGCGCACAGACTCGTACAGAAAGCGAAAGGACTCCATGCTCGCTTTCATTCTTCGCCGGGCGCTGCAATCTGTCGGCGTGATGATCGCGGTCGGCATCATCTCGTTTTCGATGTTCCGCTTCGCCGGCGATCCGGTGAACCAGATCGTGTCGATCGATACGCCGTACGAGCAGCGCCTGCAGATCCGCAAGTCGCTCGGACTGGACGATCCCGTGCCGGTGCAGTTCGCGCGCTATTTCATCGACGCCGCGCAATTCAAGTTCGGCGTGTCCTACCAGTTTCGCCAGCCGGTCTCCGCCTTGCTGAAGGAGCGGATGCCGGCAACGTTGGAACTGGCCACCTGTGCCACCGTGCTGGCGATGGTGTTCGGCATCCTGATGGGCATCTACTCCGCGCTGAAGCGCGATTCCTTTCTGGCCAAGGTGCTGCAGGCCGTATCGCTGATCGGCATCTCGCTGCCGACCTTCCTGATCGGCATCCTGCTGATCTATCTGTTCGCGGTAGTGCTCGGCTGGCTGCCGTCGTTCGGCCGCGGCGATGTCGTCAAGCTGGGCTGGTGGACCACCGGCCTGCTCACGGTCTCCGGCCTGAAGGCGCTGATCATGCCGTCGATCACGCTTGGCCTGTTCCAGATGACGCTGATCATGCGGCTGGTCCGCGCCGAGATGCTGGAGGTGCTGCGCACCGACTACATCCGCTTCGCCCGCGCGCGCGGCCTGACCACGCGGGCGATCCATTTCGGTCACGCCCTGAAGAATACGCTGGTGCCGGTGATTACCGTCGCGGGGCTGCAGTTCGGCTCGGTAATTGCATTCGCGATCATCACGGAAACTGTTTTCCAATGGCCGGGAATGGGACTCTTGTTCGTGCAGGCGGTGCAGAATGTCGATATCCCGATCATGGCGGCGTACCTGCTGGTGGTGTCGCTGATCTTCGTCACCATCAATCTGATCGTCGATATCCTCTACACCATCGTCGATCCCCGCTTGCGCGCCACCGTCAATCGTCCGGCATGAGCAGGAGATTGCCATGACCGATATCCCCGCTGCTCCACGCCCCTTCCCGCTACGCTGGCTCGCGGCTGTCACCGACAGCGATATCTTCTATTCATTCCGGCGTTCGAAGCTGACCATGGTGGCCGCCGCCATCGTCGTGCTGCTGTTGTTACTTGCACTGTTCGCGCCTGTTTTCGTGGTGCAGGACCCGTTCGACCCCAGGCAGCTGGAACTGATCAATTCGCGGATTTCGCCGCTGTGGACGGCGGATGGCCAGCGCCCGTTCCTGCTTGGCACCGACGAACAGGGCCGCGACGTGTTCTCCGCAATCCTCTACGGCATGCGGATTTCGCTGGTGGTCGGCGTGCTCGGCGTCTCCCTTGCCGCGGTGCTCGGGATCGGGCTCGGCCTGATCGCCGGCTATGTCGGCGGCGCGGTCGACAGCCTGATCATGCGCATCGCCGATGTGCAGCTGACTTTCCCGGCGATCCTGATCGCGCTGTTGATCGATGGCGTCGTCAAGTCGGTGCTCGGCAATCATCTCGACGCCTCGACCACGCTGCTGGTGCTGGTGGTCGCCATCGGGCTGAGCTTCTGGGTGCAATACGCCCGCACCGTGCGGGGCTCGGTGATGGTCGAAAAGAACAAGGACTACGTCGCCGCGGCGCAGCTGATCGGGCTGCCGGCTCGCGTGATCATGATCCGCCACGTGCTGCCGAACACCATGGGACCGATCCTGGTGATCGCCACCATCAACCTCGCGCTCGCCATCATCACCGAGGCGACTTTGTCGTTTCTCGGCTCCGGCATGCCCGACACCATGCCGTCGCTGGGCACGCTGATCCGGATCGGCAACA
>JAQGKA010000186.1 GCA_028290355.1 Tardiphaga sp.
ACCGAGAGGCAATGGCAAGGAATAAGCCGCCCCAAGCGTTAAGTTCGCGCGCCGATGACCAGCCTTCGCAATGGGATGATGCCGTTTGGGATCACGACCATGACGAGGTTGCGCATCACCGCGCGCGCCGTCTGCTGTCGAATCAGAGTACGGGCTGGCATCGTTTTGGCGATCGTCTCGAGGCGATGCGCAGATGGCTCGCCGGCGAGCACTGGGTGAAGCGGATCGTGACAGTCGTTGCGGTCCTGCTCGTCGTCTTCGCGTGCAGCTTCGGAGCTCTGTGGTGGCGGCTTGGTGCAGGCCCGATCAATTTCGACATGGCGACGCCTTGGCTCGCCGAGGCGATCCAGGACAATATCGGCCAAGGCAACACCGTCGAAGTCGGCGGTACGCAGATCGAACGCGCGGGCCGGATCCGCATCGCCGTCCGCATCCGCGACATCGTTGTGCGCGACCGCGACCATGCCATCGTTGCCAGCGCGCCGAAGGCCGAGGTGAGGCTTTCCGTCCCCGCGATGCTGATGGGACGCCTGCGGGCCGAAAGCCTCAATCTGGTCGATGCGGTTCTTGCGGTACGGATCATGCCGGACGGCCAGGTCACGGTATCGACGGGCGACAATGCCCGCCCGCTGGCGACCGGCGTGGCGTCGGCGCGGCGGACGACGACGTTGCCGGTGCCGACCGGACCATCCCTGGCGCTGCCGCCGGGACAGGTCGCGCCGTTGCCACAAGCCCAGCCAGTGCCGCTCGCCACTTCGGCCGACAAGCGCGAGTCCGTCAGCGGCCTGCTCGCGGGGCTGGACTGGCTCGACAGCCTCAGCCTGACCGGCCTCGACGGTCAGAACCTCAACGAGATCGGTCTGAAGAACGGCCGACTGGTGGTCGACGACCAGCAGCGCGGCAACACGTCGAGCTTCGACAACATCACGCTCAGCCTGCGCCGCCCGAGCAGCGGCGGGGTCGCCATGAGCGTCGGCGAAGCCGGCAAGACGCCGTGGTCGCTCGGCGTCGTGGTCGGCGCGTCGGCCAATGGCGTGCGCTCGGTCGACATCCGTGCCGACAAGGTCTCGACCAAGAACATCCTGCTGGCGCTGCGCATGAAGGATCTCACCTACAGCGCCGACCTGCCGCTGACCGGCGAGCTGAAAGGCGAGCTCGGCCGCGATGGCCTGCCGACCTATTTCCGCGGCAAGATCACTGCAGGCGCCGGTAGCATCATCGACAACGATACGCCCGATTACCCGATGCCGATCGATCAGGCCGAGATCAACGTTGAATGGGATTCCGGCCGCCGCGTGTTGCTGGCACCGTTCAAGATCGTCTCCGGCGCCAATCGCATTACCTTGCTGGCGCATGTCGAGCCGCCGAACGACAGCATTCCGAACTGGCAGGCGGGTTTTAGCGGCGGCACCATCGTGCTGGCGGGCACCGAGGGCGAACAGCCGCTGATCTTCAATCGCATCGCCATCGGCCTGCGCTTCGACACCGACAACAAGCGGGTGATGCTGACCCAGGCCGATATCAGCAATGGCGAGATCGGCATCGCCGGGACCGGCAGCATCGACTACGCCGGCGAGCCGCGGCTGACTTTGGGCATTGCGGGCACGCCGATGTCGGCATCGGCGCTGAAGCGGATGTGGCCGATCCTGGTTACGCCCGAGGTTCGCGAATGGGTGATCGAGCGCATCGAACGCGGCTCGCTGCAGCGCCTCGAAATCGGCGTCAATTCGCCAGTCCGCAACCTTTCGCGCAGAGGTCCGCCGATCCCCGATGACGGTCTCAACGTCACGATCGTTGCCAATGGCGTGACGCTGCGGCCGGTCGATGACCTCCCGCTGATCCGCGACGGCGATCTGAAAGCGCGCGTCACCGGCCGCACCGCGACGGTGACGATCGGGCAGGCGGGGATCGATACGCCCGCCGGGCGCAAGCTCAATCTCAGCGACATCGTCTTCGAAGTGCCCGACATGGCGCCGAAACCAATGCCGGCGCGGGTCAGGTTCAAGATCGATGGACCGGTGCCGGCCGTCGCCGAAATTCTGGCGTCCGACCGCCTCAACGAATTCACCGGCAATCTGCTCGACCCTAATTCCAGCAAAGGAAACGTGTCCGCACTGGTCACGCTTGGCATGCCGATCAAGCGCGAATTGACCAAGGCCGACACCACCTACAGCATCAATGCCGACCTCACCGGTTTCTCGGCCGACAAGATGGTGATGAGCCAGAAGCTCGAAGCCAACGCGCTGAAGGTGATCGCCAACAACCAGGGCTATCAGGTCAAGGGCGACGTCAAGATCAACGGGCAGGCCGCGTCGCTCGACTATCGCAAGCCGACCGATGGTGATGCCGATGTCCGTCTGCAGGCGACACTCGACGACGCCAGTCGCGCCCGGCTTGGCTTCGATCTCGGTCCCGCGGTGACCGGTGCCATTCCCATCAAGCTGATCGGCAAGATCGGCAGCGGCGATCGCGACAGCAAGCTCGGCATCGATGCAGACCTCACCGCGCTGAAGCTCGACAACATCCTGCCGGGCTGGGTCAAGCTGCCCGGCAAGACCGGCCGCGCCGTGTTCAACGTGGTGCAGAAGGGGCAATCGACGCGGCTTGAGGACATCGTTATCGACGGCGGCGGCGCATCGATCAAGGGATCGCTGGAAGTCGATCAGAACGGCGACCTTGTCGGCGTGAATTTCCCGACCTATGCGCCATCGGAAGGCGACAAGACGTCATTGAAGGCGGAGCGCGGTCCGGATGGCGTGCTCAAGGTGACGATGCGCGGCGACGTGTTCGATGGCCGCGGCTTCCTGAAGTCCGCAATCTCGGGCAAGGATTCCGACCCCAAGAGCAAGACAAAAAACATCGATTTCGATATCGATCTGAAGCTCGGTGCCGTCGCCGGCTTCTACGGCGAAGCGGTGCGCAGCGTCGATGCGAAAATCTCGCGGCGTAGCGGCATCATCAAAACCTTCACGCTCAGCGGCAAGCTGGGGCGCGACACGCCGCTGACCGGCGACATGCGCGGCCGCGCGCAGGGGCAGGGCCGCGACGTCATCTATATCGAGACCAACGACGCCGGCGCTTTCTTCAGGGTCACCGACACCTACGCCAAGATGACCGGCGGCCAGCTCGCGCTGGCGATGGACCCGCCGACCACGGATACGCGCGCCAAGGAGGGCCTGGTCAACGTCCGCGACTTCACCATCAAGGGGGAGGCCGCGCTCGATCGCGTCGCCGCGGGCGGACCTGTCGGCTCGCAGAACGGTATCGCCTTTTCCCGCCTACGTGCGGAATTCACACGGCAGAATGGCCAGCTCACGATCCGGGAAGGTGTTGTCAAAGGTCCGTCGATCGGCGCCACCATTGAAGGCAGCATCGATTACCCCGGCAACCAGGTGCGCATGAGCGGCACCTTTGTGCCGATGTATGGTCTGAACAACATGTTCGGACAGTTGCCGGTGATCGGCCTGTTCCTCGGCGGCGGCAGCAATGAAGGCCTGATCGGCATCACCTATGAAGTGGTCGGCACGCCCGGTGCCCCCGTCCTGCGCGTCAACCCGATCTCGGCCATCGCGCCCGGCGTGCTGCGCAACATCTTCAAATTCGATACCGGCAAGCAGAACAACCCGGTCGAATTCCCGAGTTCGCCGAACAACAACTGACCTGCACGATGCTAGTGTGAAATAGGCGCGGTCATTGCTGACCGCGCCTGTTTTGTGAGGCGTAGGGGTCGGAGCGTTTATGCGGCGCGGACGCCAGCGAGGAACGTCGTCACTTCACCGGATAACTGCTCGGCCTGCTTCGACAGGCCGGACGCCGCACTCAGCACCATGCTGGCTGCGCCGCCGGTCTCGTGGGCTGCCGCACTGACGCCGCCGATGTTGGTGGTGACCTCCTGCGTCGCCTGGGCCGTCTGCGTGACGTTGCGGGCGATCTCGGCGGTCGCTGCACCCTGTTCTTCGATGGCGGAGCCGATCGTGGTGGCGATGGCGCTGACCTCTTCGATGGTAGCGGTGATGCCCTGGATCGCCTCGACGGCTTCCTTGGTCGCGCTCTGGATCTGCGCGATGCGGGTGCTGATCTCCTTGGTGGCGTCAGCAGTCTGGCCGGCGAGGCTCTTCACCTCGGAAGCGACCACGGCGAAGCCGCGGCCGGCGTCGCCGGCGCGGGCGGCTTCGATGGTTGCATTCAGTGCGAGCAGGTTGGTCTGGCTGGCGATGCTGGAGATCAGTTCGACCACATGCTCGATCTGCTGGGCGCCATCGGCCAGCGCACGAACGATGGTGTCGGTGCGGCGCGCGCTGTCCACCGCATGGCTGGTGATCTTGGCGGACTGCGCGACCTGGCGGCTGATCTCGACGATCGAGGAAGAGAGTTCTTCCGCTGCAGCGGCGACCGTCTGCACCCGGGTGCTGGCTTCTGACGCAGCCGTGCTCACGATCGTGGCCTGGTCGTTGGTGCGCTCCGCGGTGCCGCTCATGGATTGCGCGGTAGCTTCCAGCTCGGTCGAGCCCGAGGCCATCAGGCCGACCAACTGGCCGACGGAGGCGTCGAAGCGATTGGCGAGAGCAATCAGAGCCTCGCGCTTCTCGGTCTCGCCGAGCTGCTTCAGGGTCGCCTGTTCGGCTTCGAGGGTGCGGGCGGTCAGCGAGGTCTGGCGCAGCATTTCCAGCGTCTCCGCCATGCGGCCGATTTCGTCGCCGCGATCGGTTTCCTCGACCTTCTCGTCCAGCGAGCCGGTAGCGATGCTGTGCATCCGGCTTTGCTGGCGCTTCAGCGCGCCCAGAACATCGCTGGCGATCAGCCAGGACAGCAGCGCCATCAAGGCCAGCACGCCGGCGCCGAGCGCGCCGAGGCGCATCAGCAACGCGTTCACATCGGCGTCCAGGTCGTCGATATAAAGGCCCGTGCTAAAGGTAATTTCCCAGGGAGCGTAGTAGCGCGCATAGACCATCTTCGGAGTCGGCTCAGTCTGGCCGGGACGGGGGTAGAGATAATAGGTCGTGCCGCCGTTGGCGCTTTGGCGCCCGGCGTCGATGATCGCCTTCGAGATCAGCACGCCGTTGGAATCCTTGGTGCCGGTGAATTTGTCCTCGAGAGCAGGATTTCCGGCGTTCACCAGCAACACGCCATCCGGGCGATAAGCGACCAGATAACCTTGCTTGTTGCCAAACGACATGCCCTTGGCGCGGCGGCGGTATTGCATCTGTGCGTCGGCGAGCGTGATTTTCCCGGCTGCGATTTCTTCCTGCATGGTTTCTGCCATGCCGACCATCATGTCGACGACCGTGTGAAGCTGCTCCATGCGGTCCTGTTGCATGCGCTTCTGGCTGAGCGAGGCCGAGAATGCGATGATTGCGCAGACGGAGGCGGCTGATACCAGCACCATGCTGGCGAGCTTGGTGCGAATCGAGAAGCGGCTAAGCAGACTCATCTTGACCTCTGATCAGAGAAATTCCACCACTCGAGTACCAACAACCTGCTTACCAATCGTGAATAATGAGTAGCTCATCTAAAAGGCGCATCAGCCATGCAGGCCTAAGTGCCCATGGGACGCGGCTTTCAGGCGGCACAGCTGCGACAATTCAGCCCAGTCGGTCGAAACCCGGGTTCATCGCCGCAGCGCCGGCACCACAAGAAACGGAATCATGCCCAGCAGCACGCTGACCAGTGCGAAGGCGATCAGCGGGTTGTAGCTGTGGGTCCAGTCGTGCAGCAGGCCGCCGCTCCACGAGCCGAACGCCGATCCCAGTCCGCTGCCGATGGTGATCGTTCCGTAGATGGTACCAACGCGCTCGCCGCGAAAGATCTTCATCGCGGTGGCCGTGAGCAAAGGACCGCGCGAGCCGATCATACTGCCGAAGCAGACCACGAATCCGGTCAGTAGCCAGTAGTTCGGATACCATTGCAGCAGCCACAGCATGATGATGCCGACGATCGACAGCGCGTAGCTGAACAGCACCGACGGCCGTCGTCCGATGATGCCGTCGAGCCAGCTGACGCCGAGCATGCCGAACAGCAACACCACGCCGCTGAAGCCCCAGGCAGTTGCCGATTGCAGCGGCGGGAATCCGGCGTCGATCAGATAGGCGACGACCTGTGGCGAGATCGCGTACATCCCGATCGCCGTAAAGAAAAACGTCGAGAACAGCGCCCAGAACGCGTGATGCCGCATGGCGCTGAGCAGCGTCCAGCCTTCGTCGGCAAGGTCGTGCGCCTCGGGCTTTTCGAGATGCTCGGAGCCGCCGGAAAACAGCCGCCACGGCAATACCAGGAGCGGCACCAGCAGCGCCAGCACGAGCCAGCCGAACGACTGGTACGCGCCGCGCCAGCCGAAATGATCGATCAGGATCTGCGCGATAGGCAGCATGACCAGCACGCCGGCGCCGGTCGCGGAATACACCACGGCCATCGCAGTCGGCAGTCGCTTGCCAAACCAGCGCCCGAGCAGGATCGAATTCGGCACATTGCCGATGCAGGCGATGCCGAAGCCGAGGCCGACGCCGATGCTCAGTTGAAACTGCCAGAGTTTTTGCGCATGGGCGGCGGCAAGGAAGGCGCCGCCGAGCAGCGCCATGCCGGTGACGAACACCGCGCGCGGCCCGGAACGATCGAACAGGCGGCCGACCAGCGGCGAGGCGAGGCCGACGCAAAGTGCCGTCAGCGAATAGATAGAGACTACATCGCCGCGATCCCAGCCGAAGGATTGCGAGATCGGCAGCAGGAAGACCGTAAAGCTTTCCTGCAGGCCGCGGCCGAGCACCGACAGCGTGAAGCAGACGCCGAGAACGACGAGTGCAGTGCGCTGGGACGTCTTCAGCGATTCCCTGGGATTCATCGGCGACTCGTCATGCGATTGCGAAAGCCTCCAATGATGGAGCGCGTTTCGCCCGTCATGAACAGGTGCGCTGGACGAATAGCCCTATGCAGGCCGCAACAGGATGTGTTTTTTCTTGCCCATCGAAAGCTTGATCACGCCTTCCGGCGTCAGCAGCGCCGGCGTCAGGGTCATCTTCTCGTCGGTGACCGCGACGTCGTTGACGCGCAACCCGCCGCCTTTGATCTGGCGCCGCGCTTCGCCGTTCGACGTCACAAAACCAGCGGTGACGAACATGCCCAGCACGCCGATGCCGGCGGCAAGTTCGGCCTGCGGAATATCGATGGTCGGCAGGCTTTCCGAAATCGCGCCTTCCTCGAAGGTCTTGCGCGCGGTTTCTGTCGCCGCTATTGCTGCGTCGCGGCCGTGAACGATGGCGGTGGCTTCGGTGGCGAGGATCTTCTTGGCCTCGTTGATTTCCGCGCCGCCCAGTGCCGCGAGTTTTGCGATTTCGTCGAGCGGCAGGCGCGTGAACAGTTTCAGGAACTTGCCGACGTCGTCATCCTCGGTATTGCGGAAATACTGCCAGAAATCATAAGGGCTGAAGAGGTCGCCGTTGAGCCACACCGCACCCTTGGCGGTCTTGCCCATCTTGGCGCCGGATGCCGTGGTGAGCAGCGGGGTGGTCAGCGCGTACAGCTGCGGCCCGCCCATGCGATGGCTGAGATCGACGCCATTGATGATGTTGCCCCACTGGTCGGAGCCGCCCATCTGCAGCGTGCAGCCGTAACGCCGGTTGAGCTCGACGAAGTCGTAGCCCTGCA
>JAQGKA010000202.1 GCA_028290355.1 Tardiphaga sp.
AGCGGCTGATCCTGGAGGCCAACCCGGCGGCCGATGTGGCGGTCGCCTCCAATCCGGAATTTCTGCGCGAGGGCGCGGCGATCCGCGACTTCAAGTTTCCCGACCGCATCGTGGTCGGCACCTCGGACGAACGCGCCCGAAAGGCGATCGGCGAGATCTACCGGCCGCTGTCGCTGAACCAGGCGCCGGTGATGTACACCGAGCGGCGCACCGCCGAGCTGATCAAATACGCCGCCAACGCCTTCCTCGCCACCAAGATCACCTTCATCAACGAGATCGCCGACCTCGCCGAGAAGGTCGGCGCCGACGTGCAGGACGTGGCGCGCGGCATCGGCATGGACAACCGCATCGGCGCAAAATTCCTGCATGCCGGCCCCGGCTTCGGCGGCTCGTGCTTTCCCAAGGACACCCGCGCGCTGGTCAAGATCGCGCTCGACCACGACGCGCCGCTGCGCATCGTCGAAGCCGTGCTGGGCGTCAACGACAACCGCAAGCGCGCGATGGCGCGAAAGGTCTCGCACGCGCTCGGCGGCAATCTGCGCGGCAAGACCGTGGCGGTGCTCGGCCTCACCTTCAAGCCCGACACCGACGACATGCGCGAGGCCCCCTCGATCCCGCTGGTCACCGGCCTGCTCGACATGGGCGCCAAGGTCCGCGCATTCGATCCGGTCGGCATGGAAGCGGCGAAGCGCGAACTGCCTGATATCACCTATTGCGACGACGCCTATGCCTGCGCCGACGGCGCGGACGCGCTGGTGATCGTCACCGAATGGGTCCAGTTCCGCGCGCTCGACCTGAACAGGCTGAAGCAGACGATGAAGCAGCCGGTCGTGATCGATCTGCGCAACGTCTACCGGCCGGAGGAAATGGCGGCGGCGGGGTTTGTGTATGAGGGGGTTGGACGGGGGAAGGTGTGAAGCGTATCCACCGGAAGCAGATCAAGGCCGCTCACGCTCGTTAGACGCGGCGATTTTGCAGTCGGCTTTGCGCCGATATTGTTGAAAAAGTCTATTTGTGGTGACGACCAAAATTTTTCAGGACCGCTGATGCGTTTCGTGCGCGGGGATATGAGGGACCACATCGCTTCTCAGAAAAATGACCACGGAGCTTTGTATCGGCGCTGCGGAGTATTGCAGTGGTGAAATCGGCTAAAAAATCAACATTTGCGAGATTTTCGGCGTGGTTCGATTTTCGACTTTTGCAACACTATCCGCCACCAGCGGACATAGGCCTGCCTGCAACGCGGAGGCAAATGCTGCCGGCGGTCGGTCGAGCTTCCTTTCTGCCAAGATCCTGAGTTCAACTTCTTGGCGCGTTAGCGTTGCTGACGATACGAAGCATCAACTTGGCTACCGAATTCCCTTGAGACTGTCATCTTCCGACAGGTCCAAAAGCTCGCTGTATTCAAAACCGCGACTCGCGAAGTCCATGCGATCGGGAACGTTGACGGGCGCCGCCTACGAAAATGTCGTGCACGAGTCCGAGTTTCCCGAGCCCCACAATGATCAAGCCGTTGATGTCGATCTCGTACCAGGCGTGCGAAATGTAGGCGTCGCGCGGAAACCGGTGATGGTTGTTGTGCAGTCCCTCTCCGAAGGTGAGGATCGTGGTCACCATCTCGTTGGTCGTGCCGTCGGGAGTGTCATGCCGACGGTATCCGTAGCGGCCGTCGCTATGGCAGACCGAGTTGACCAGCGAGGTAGACAGGGTCATGACGTAGCTACGGAACAGGCCGGAGAACAATACGCAGCCGATCATCGTGTGCACGCCGCCATACGCATAGCCGATGACACCCGGAATGATCACCGCCGACATCGCATACCAGAACCAGCGCGTCCTAGTGAAGAACATGGCGATCGGGTCGGCCAGGATGTCCTGGGCGTAGTGTTCCGCGTCGGTGGTCGCCTTGTCCCACACCCAGCCGCCCAGCGCATGCGACATGCCCTTGCGGAAGCTGACGTGAGGGTCGCCGACGCCGTCGTAATAGGGGCTATGGACGTCGCCGGGCTTGTCGGAGTGGAGATGGTGCCGGCGATGGTTGGAGACCCATTTGAGCACCGAGCCCTGCACCGCCATCGTGGCGATCGCGCAGAAGAACGCCCTGAGGACAGGGCCGCAGGAGAAGCTTCGGTGCACGAGCAGCCGGTGCATGCCGACGCCGATCCCGACCGTGGTCAGCGCATACATGCCGGCGAAGACCGAAATCTCCACCCAACCGATGCCTTGCGTGAATGCCCAGACAAGCGCCGCGGCCGACCCTGCGATCAGGAAGCCGAACACGATATAGGAATCGCGGAACTTGACGTCCACCACCGGGCCTTCGACAAGCACTCCTGGCGGCATCTTCTGGTCGGCACTTTCCCCCGACGACACGCCCTGAACTGCAGTCATTTCAGCCCACCCATTTACGCTACGTTAACTATTGTGTGCCGTACCGTATAGGCGCGGATTATTTCTAGCAAGAACTCGATCGGCCGCGGGAAAGCGGATTCGGGACCTGAAATGCGGGTAGAGGGCACGGATCCACACTTCACAGTCATCTCCCGCTCCTCGTTGCTGTGGTGGGTTACGGCGCGCTGCGCTCAACCCATCCTTCTGTAACGGGCCTCGAAAGGTCAATCCCTTTTGCGTTATCCGGTCGCCGGGGTCTCGCTTCTGTACGGGGTCGGCGCAGGGCCGCCACCTGATGGGGTTAGAAGAGGATA
>JAQGKA010000214.1 GCA_028290355.1 Tardiphaga sp.
TGTTGACGCTTTTTCAGCATGTCTGTTTGCCTTTCCGTAACTTATCGTCTCTATTTTGAATCATCATGCCCGAGTCACCGGGGCGTTTCCAGCAACCGGAAAACGCCCACGGGACGAAGGCGCTCCGGCGGAGTGACCGAAGCCAATTCTGACATTCGCCTTGAAATCGCATTGCTGGCGCCGCAGAGCAATATCGCTCGGCGCAGACGGAACATTGAAGTTCGGGATTGGAGGACGGGATGGCTAAAACCGTCCTGATCGTGGAGGACAACGAGCTCAATATGAAGCTCTTCCGCGATTTGCTGGAGGCCCACGGCTATCAGACGGTCGGCACGAGCAACGGCTTCGAGGCGCTCGACCTCGTCCGCAAGCTGCGCCCCGATCTGATCCTGATGGATATCCAGCTGCCGCAAGTCTCCGGTCTCGAAGTCACCCGCTGGATCAAGGACGATCCGGCGTTGCGCATGATCCCGGTGGTTGCCGTCACTGCCTTCGCCATGAAGGGCGACGAAGAGCGCATCCGCGAAGGCGGCTGCGAAGCCTATTTGTCCAAGCCCATTTCAGTCGGAAAATTTATCGAAACCGTTCGTCGGTTTATCGGTTAGGGAGTTCTCGATGTCCGCGCGCATCCTGGTCGTCGATGATATCCCCGCCAATGTGAAACTGCTGGAAGCTCGGCTGTCCGCCGAATACTTCGACGTCATCACCGCATCGAACGGCGCCGAGGCGCTGGAGATCTGTGTGCGCTCCGAATGCGACCTGATCCTGCTCGACGTGATGATGCCGGACATGGACGGCTTTGAAGTCTGCCGCCGGTTGAAGGCCAATCCAAAGACGCACTTCATTCCGGTGGTGATGGTCACCGCGCTGGACAGCCCGTCCGATCGCGTGCGCGGGCTCGAAGCCGGCGCCGATGATTTTCTCACCAAGCCTGTCGTCGATGCCGTGCTGATCGCGCGGGTGCGTTCGCTGACACGCCTGAAGATGATGACCGACGAGCTGCGGATGCGCGCTATCACCTCGCTGGAAATCGGCATGCAGGCGCCGGAGCGCAGCGCGGTGTCCGATCTCGGCCTCGGCGGCCGCATCCTGCTGGTGGATGACCGGCCGTCGTCCTACGAGCGGTTGGCGCCGGTGCTATCAGCCGAACACACGGTGGATGTCGAGTCCAATCCTGCGGAAGCCCTGTTTCATGCCGCAGAAGGCAATTACGACCTGCTGATCGTCTCGCTCAGCCTGGAGAATTTCGACGGGCTGCGGCTGTGCAGCCAGGCGCGTTCCCTGGAGCGCACCAGGCAGGTGCCGATCCTGGCCATCGCGGACGCCGACAACAATCCGCGGATGCTGCGCGGCCTCGAGATAGGCGTCAACGACTACCTGATGCGCCCGGTCGACAAGAACGAATTGCTGGCGCGCGCACGCACGCAGATCCGCCGCCGCCGCTACACCGATCATCTGCGCGACAACATGCAGAACTCGATCGAGATGGCGATCACCGACGGGCTCACAGGCCTGCACAATCGTCGCTACATGGAAAGCCATCTGGTAACCTTGGCCGAGCAGGCGGCGCTGCGCGGCAAGCCGCTGGCGCTGATGATGCTCGATATCGACTTCTTCAAGTCCATCAACGACACCCACGGCCACGACGCCGGCGACGACGTGCTGCGCGAATTCGCTGTGCGGATCCGCAAGTCGATCCGCGGCATCGATCTGGCCTGTCGCTATGGCGGCGAGGAATTCGTCATCGTGATGCCGGAGACCGATCTGCATGTCGCCGGCATGGTGGCCGAGCGGCTGCGGCGCTCGATCGCCGGCGAGCCGTTCTCGATCGACAAGGGCAACAAGCGCATCGACGTGACGATCTCGATCGGCCTGTCAACGCTGGAGAAGAAGGGCGAGCCGATCGCCGGTGTGCTGAAACGCGCCGACGTGGCGCTGTACCGCGCCAAGCACGACGGGCGGAATCGCGTGGTCGCCGCAGCGGCGTGAGCTAATTCACAGCTTGAACGGATCACAGCCGTCATCCTGAGGTGGTCGCCGATTTCGGCGAGCCTCGAAGGAGGGTGATCTGCGCCGCCGCCCTTCGAGGCTCGCAAGAGCTCGCACCTCAGGGTGACGGCGCTTCCACTATCTCCAACAAAAAACGGGGCCCGAAAGGCCCCGTTGAAATCCGTCAGCAGCTGCAGGGCAGCTTACTTGATCTTGGATTCCTTGAATTCAACGTGCTTGCGCGCGACGGGATCGTACTTCTTCTTGACCATCTTGTCGGTCATGGTGCGCGAATTCTTCTTGGCGACGTAATAGAAGCCGGTATCCGCGGTGGAAACGAGCTTGACCTTGATGGTGACCGCTTTGGCCATGGCAGAACCTCTGAATGTCAGGAATCGGTGACAGCCAGAGCACTGGCCGCGTTGGGGCGCAACCTAGCCTCGAACGCCCCAAAGTCAAGGTTTTCCGGCCGAAATAACCGCCGGAATCCGGCCCCTTAGCCCGGAAAGAAGCGGTTTTTCGGCCGCGGCAGGCCCAGATTCTCCCGTAGCGTGCTGCCTTCGTACTCCTTGCGGAAAATCCCGCGGCTTTGCAGTTCCGGGACGACCTTGTCGACGAAGTCGTTCAGGCCCGCGGGCAGGAACGGGAACATGATGTTAAAGCCGTCCGAGCCCTCGGTGACCAGCCATTCCTCCATCTGGTCGGCAATGGTTTTGGGTGTGCCCACAAACGCCGAACCGCCATAACCGCCGAGCCGCTGGGCGAGCTGGCGTACCGTCAGGTTTTCGCGCGCAGCGAGATCGATGACGCGCTGCCGGCCGCTCTTGCTGGCGTTGGTCTCTGGAATTTCCGGCAGCGGCCCGTCGGGATCGAAACCCGAGGCGTCGCTCCCGATCATGATCGATAGCGAGGCGATGGCATTGGCATAATGCACCTTGCTGTCGAGCAAAGCGCGCTTCTCCCTGGCTTCCTCGATGCTGTCGCCGACCACCACGAAGGCGCCGGGCAGGATTTTCAGGTGATCGCGATTGCGGCCGAGCTTGTCCATCCGGCCCTTGATGTCCGCATAAAGCTTCTGTGCGTCACTGAGACTGCCGCCGCCGGTGAATACCGCTTCCGCGGTTTCGGCGGCGAGCTGCCTTCCATCGTCCGAGGCCCCGGCCTGCACGATCACCGGCCAGCCCTGGACGGGGCGGGCGATGTTCAGCGGGCCGCGGACCTTGAAGTATTTTCCCTGGTGGTCGAGCACATGCATCTTGTCGGGATCGACATAGATGCCGCTTTCGACATCGCGGACAAAAGCGTCGTCGGCGAACGAATCCCACAAGCCGGTGACGACGTCATAGAATTCGCGGGCGCGCTTGTAGCGCTCGGCATGCTCCATGTGATCGTCGAGGCCGAAATTCAGCGC